>CALFPI010000306.1 GCA_937919035.1 uncultured Gemmatimonadaceae bacterium | reverse complement strand
ATGCCCGCGTCTTTGGCGACCTGCACCCACTGGTCGGCGTCGAAGTCGACGGGATTGAAGCGGCCTGCAAGCTGTTCGTATTCGTGCACGGGGATACGAGCCCCGTGCTGAATCCACTCGCCGATGCCGGCGATGCGTTGGCCCTTCCAGGTGCCGGCGGGCAGGGCATAGAGGCCCCAGTGGATGAAGAGGCCGAATTTGGCCTCGCGCCACCACTTCATACGCTGATCCTGGGTCTTGGCACCGATCTTGTGTTGCCTGCCTGCCATTGGATCCTCTCCGCTTGCGTGCAATACTGCACAACTGTGGAAGGAAGCTATAAGAGGCAGTAACGTGAGTTCGGGGCATTCGGCAAGTTCCAGGGAACTTTTGTCACCGAGTGGGGTGAATCCAGCCACCAGTTTTCACTCTCAGAGGAAACCGTGCTCGGTCCATCTGTCACAGCCAACGCCTGGGGCAATCGCCGCTGGATCGGATCCGAGCTTCTGAGCGAGCGCCAAGTCCCGTGTAGACATCGACGTGCTGCTGGTTCGGATGGTTCGTCGTGATGGGCATTGCCATGGATGTCATCGTGAACCCCTGCGGTTGAGTTGTGTGTGCCCCAGCTGAAACATCGAGATACGGCAAGATCCAGTTTCGACACCCTCGCCAGACAAGGATGATAGTATTATGTGACTTAACTGTCCTATATCTTTTTAAGTTCCTTTTCTCGGCTTTTTCTCCTCCGCATGCCAAGGAACCGTTCGACTTATGTAATTAATTGACCTTTAAGTCATTTGAATTATATTTGTCCTGCCATTATTCCGGGAGATGGGACATGGAGTCATCTTATAGGAACGTTCCGAGTTGGCTGCTGGCAGTCGGTGGGTTGACTGCCTGTGCTGTGTATTGGGCCATGACGCTCGGATCATCGCAGCCAAACATTTGGGAATTCCTGCTACTGTACGTCGCTGCGTTTGGTCTGTGTGCCGCCTGGAGCCATGCCGTGTGGCATCCGAGCCCGTCACAACAGCGTCAGTTCATGGTCTTGATCGTCGGCATCGCCGCAGTCGCCCGACTGATCTGCGTGTTCGGCGAACCGATTTTTGACGATGACCTGTACCGCTATCTCTGGGATGGCCGCGTGGGTTCATCTGGGATCAATCCCTTCTTCTATCCTCCCGACAGTTACTTCCTCGAGGCCCTGCGAGATGGCAACTGGCAGGCAGTTGGCTACAAATCAGTGCAGACGATCTATCCTCCTCTTGCCCAGGCGCTCTTCCGGGTCACCCAGGAGATCGGCGGCGGACATGCCTTGCCCTTAAGACTCGTGCTCATCGCGTTCGACATGGGTGTGATCGCCCTGATCGCAGTCCTTCTGCGGGACCTGGACAGACCCATGACTCGAGTCATCCTCTACGCCTGGAATCCACTCGTGATCAAGGAGTTCGCCAACTCCAGCCACATTGAAGTTGTTGCCATCTTTTTCACCCTTGCGATGATGGTTCTTTTGCTTCGACAGCGGCCTCTGGCGGGGGCAGCCTGTCTGGGACTCGGCGTTTTGGCCAAGCTCGTGCCGGTTCTGCTGGTTCCCATTGTCTGGAAGAGGATTGGCTGGCGTGGCGTCGCTGTGGTGATGTCCGTCGTCGTCGTCGGATATCTGCCATACGTCGATGCGGGGGAGATGCTGTTCAGTGGCTTGATGACTTATGGCGAGACATGGGAATACAATGGTTCTGTGTTCTCCCTGCTAGCCCTGGTCGCAGAGGGGGTCAACGGTAGTATGACCGGAGTCCGACTGCTCGTCGGCGCTGCCTGGGTCGCCACAGCACTGGCTCTCGGTCGAGCGGTACAGGCGGGTTGGTCGCCCGTCGCTGCCGTGGCCTGCTGGCTCGCCGTGTTCCTCGCTCTGCACCCTTCGCCACAACCATGGTACGGAGTCTGGTTGATACCGTTCCTATGCATATGGCCCTGGCGTGCAGGCTGGATCTGGATGCTGACCATCGTTCTGTCCTATGGCTACTACATTGACGCGTCCGATCGATGGTGGATCCGCCTGTGTGAGTATCTCCCGGTATACGGGGTCCTCGTGTGGCAGGGCGCGCGCGCACTGGGCCGAAGGGGCGACTCTCCTTCCTGCCTACACTGGCCACACTTCCTGACGACGCCGTGGCGTCGATGGCCTGTCACCACAGCAGCCCTGATCGTTCTGGCATCCGCCTCGGCCGGCTCGGCGGGGCCCTGGCTCCCAGCCAAAGGTCAGATCCAATTCCACTCTCAATTCATCAGGACACACTCATCACAGATGCGACTGGCCGACGGCTCACGCCAATTGTTCCCGGCCGTAGACATGAGCAGTTACGTTGCCGGACTGCAGGTCGGGGTCGGTGATGGCTGGTCCTTGACGGCGTCCTTCCCGTACCAGCGCACCACCGGCGGCGGGAGTGAGTCGGGCCTCAATGTCGCCGGTGATGCCCAGGCGCGCCTGGAGCGCGCCATCTGGCAGGAGATGGACGGGGATCGGCTGTCGATCGCCCTCAGCGGCGGCCTCAAGTGGCCCCTCAGCGATTATCCCACCGATGAGATGACCTCACCTGGAGATCACCAACTCGATGTAGACATGTCGCTGTCGATCGGTCGCAATGGTCGATGGGGCGGCAGCACCCTCTATGGTATGGTCGAGACAGGCGCTCGGTGGCGGCAGGGGTCTCCACCGAATGACGTGCAGGCCTATGGCGAAATCGGGATTTCGCCTCGGCCGAGATTCACGCTTCGGCTCTTCGCCGATGCCCGAGAAGCCCTCGGGGGTCTCGGCATCAAATCTCCCACCTTCCGCGCGCGCAAGGAAACCACCGGACACCGGCCCTTCGCCGCAGTCGGTGAGGATGTGGTTGGTGTCGGAACCGGTCTCAGCCTTCGTCTCACTCGAGACATCGTCCTCGATCTCTTCTTCAGCCGGCCACTGCGTGTACGCAACTCCTCCTTCGAGCGCCACACGGGACTGGGATTGATATGGACCATGTAAGAGGATCTTTCGTGACGCGTTGGCACCTGCATCTTGCGACAGTCCTGGTGCTCGCCTTGGAACACCCCATCCCGCTCGACGCATCCGGATCCTACCGCGCACCGATGACCCAGGTGCACAGCACCGTCGATCGTGAGCAACTGGTGCGAGGCGAGACTCTTTTTCAGCAGACGGGCGCTCTGCAGACCATCACGAGTTGTGCCGAGTGCCACGATCGGGAGGCCACCGTACCGTTGCGACGCTCCTCTCTCCGCCGTCAGGAGAATTCATTGCTGGAACTGATGGCCCTGTGCCTCAACGACAAGGCACGTAGTGCCGCGCTCAGGATCATGCCATCCGGTGATGCGCGAGTGATCGATCTGGGCGTCTACCTCATTGCTCGATACCGGCTCAACGTCAAAGCCATGACACAGTTCCAGGAAAATTCCGCCGGCGTTGGCTCCCCGTGAAAACACCGAGCCAACCGATCGCCCCCCTCACTTGTGGCGCTGCCTTTACTTCCGCTTGCCCGCCCTGGGTGTGACCATTCTGGCGGCCGGTCTGCTGGTTTCCTGTTACCACTTGTATCGAAAGGGGCAGAGAGATCTCGCCGAAAGCATCGGCCAGGAACTGGTCGGTGTCGCACGAACCGGTGCTCTGCTCTTGAACATCGAGGACCATGAGGACATCTATCACGGACCGAATGGAATCGAGGCGAAAGAGGCGTTTCTTGAGTTACGCCAGACCCTCGAGAGTATCCGTGTCGCCAACAATCTCATCCGTCCTGTGTATACGATGAGGCCGACACCGGACTTCGATCGCACGGGCCTGCTCGAGTTCGTCGTCATGACCAACCTCAATTCCGAGGGGGAGCCGTATGTCGGCAACGTCATGCCGGCCAGCCGCTATGCCCGGCAGGCCCTGCTCAGCGGCAAGACCGTCGCCACTCTGCTTTACGGAGATGAAGAAGGAACTTGGATCTCGGCCATCGAGCCATTACGCGACGACACGGGCGAGACGGTCGCCATCCTCTGTCTGGACCACGATGTCTCATTCTACCTGGCAGAACAGGCCGAGTTACGAGTCGCCATCGTAAAAGTGGCAGGGTTCACGCTTCTGGGTGCTGCCTTCCTCTTTACTCTTGCCTCGCTTCCTGTGGTCAGGCGCATCCGCCTTCTGCGCGACGCCACCGAGCGCGTCGCCGGTGGCGATCTGACGCAGCGCATCCACATGGGCGGCAACGACGAACTCGGAGTATTGGCTGCTTCCTTCAACTCAATGGCCACACGCTTGTCGCAAACCCTGGTGTCCAAAGAGGACCTCGAGGTCGCCAATCGACAGTTGGGGCAGACCCACGAAGCGCTCAAGGCTCAACAGGCACAACTGGTACAACAGGAGAAGCTGGCCGGACTTGGCCAACTGGCTGCAGGCGTGGCGCATGAGATCAACAACCCCATCGGCTATGTGCTGAGCAATTTGACTACGCTTGCGGAGTACGGCAGCATCCTGAGCGAATATATCGCGGCCTATACATCCATTTCTGTCCATGCGGACAAGGATGATCCGAGGGTTCAGGAAGCCCTGCAGACGATCGAAAAATTGAAATCGGTCGACGACCTTAGCTACATCCTGGAGGATCTCGGCGTCGCCGTGGCTGAGAGCAAGGAGGGTGCCGAACGTGTGCGTGATATCGTCCGCGGTCTACGTGACTTCGCTCGTCCCGATGGATCTACGCCCAAGAATGTCGACCTCAACCAGTGTGTACGGTCCGCCCTGCGCATCTCCTCCAACGCCGTAAAATCTCATTGTGAGGTGATTGAGGACTGGGGCACACCGCCGATTGTACAAGGCTTCCCAGGCGAGCTCAACCAGGTGTTCGTCAACCTCTTCATCAATGCCGCGCAGGCACTTCCGGAAGGAGGGCAAATCCGTGTCAGCACGCGGACCGGAGACCACGGTGCAGTCGTCGAGGTGGCCGATACGGGGACGGGCATCGCCCCCGAACACCTCTCTTCCATTTTCGACCCGTTCTTCACCACCAAGAATGTCGGTGAAGGTACGGGTCTAGGACTCTCGATCTCGCACGGGATCATTCAAAAGCACGGTGGCACCATCGGTGTCGAGAGTTGTGTTGGCGAGGGTACTCGTTTCCTGATTCACCTGCCCGCGGCAAGTGACGTCGCACCTTAGCATTGGGCAACAGGATTCTCTCGACACCCGTTGATCTTGGCCCACTGGGCGACGGTCACTATGTGGGCACGACGAGCCAGAAAACCCCTATGGGGTTCGTCCCCTATGGGGTTCGTCCCCTTTGGGGTTCGTCCCCTACTCCCAGGAAAACCCGGGTCCCATGGGCAGCGCCACCGTGCCATCCTGCAGCGACATGGGCGAGTCGTCGCTCAGCAGTCCCGTCTCCAGATACCAGGCATTCGGCAGACAGGCCATGATGTTGAGTTGCACCGGGCCGCCCCCGTGTGAGGCGTAGGGAATGCGGAAGGCATCGGCGAGGGCGCCGATCTGCAGCAGTGCCGTAGGCCCACCCGCTCGCCGCAGATCGGGTTGCACGATGTCGGCAGCGTCCCGTTTCAGGAAGCGGGCGAAGTCGGCAACGCTGTAGAGGTTTTCCCCCGTCGCCACCGGAATATCGAGAGCGTGGGCCAGTGCCGCGTAGCCGTCGATGTCATCTGCAGGCAGGGGCTCCTCCCACCACAGGCAGCCCAGCGCCTCGAAGGCACGGCCCCGCGTGATTGCCTCGGCCGTGGTCAACGACTGGTTGGCGTCCACCATGATGTCGATGTCGTCGCCTACGGCGCGGCGCACACACTCGACGCGGGCGATGTCCTGCTTCAACGTCGGGTAGCCCACCTTGATCTTCACCGCCGCAAAGCCCTGGGCAACCGCTCTGGTGCAGATCTCCTGGACCTCGTCGTCGTCGTAGTTCAACCAGCCCACCATGGCATATGCCTTGATGCGCTGATGCAGGCCGCCCCAGAGTTGCCAGCAGGGCACACCCCGGGCTCTGCCGAGGCAGTCCCAGATGGCCGTGTCGATGGCGCAGATGCCAAAGGTCGCCAGGCCCGCCGAACCGTGATACTCGGTCTCACGCAGCATCTCCTGATGCAGGTGGCGCACCATCACTGGATCCTGACCGACGATCAGCGGCTTGAGCTCGTGCTCGATCAACGCAGCCAGCGCGTCGGGTGCCCCGGCAATGCGGCCAAAACCCACAGTCCCTTCGCCGCTGACGCCGTCGTCGGTGCGCAGCCGTACCGTCACCGACCCGGCACCGGGCAGTGTCTGGAGCGCATCGGCGATCGGCGTGGGATTCGGCGTCCGACGCTGGACGGATATGTCGACATCGGTGATCTGCATGGAACCTTCTCTCTCTGCAAGTATGTCAGTGGGAGTGCTTCAACTTACCCCAACTCCTCAGGACAGCCGACGCAGGCTCATGAGACAGCCCTCCCGTCAGGTGGTATGATTGAGCACAATCTGACCACCCCGATGACCCGGGGGCAACCGTTTTATGCATCCACACGATGGAGCATTTCTGTGAGCAACAACCAGCGCGTGACAACTTACGAAGATCTCGGCGTCCGTCCCCTGATCAACTGCACCGGCACCATCACCACCCTCTCCGGCTCCCTGATCCTGCCCGAGGTGCGTGAGGCGATGATCGCCGCCTCCACGCGTTACGTCATCATCGACGAACTCATGGCCGGCGTCGGTGCCCGCCTCGCCGAACTCATGCAGTGCGAATGGGGCCTGGTGACCAATGGTTGTGCCGCAGCCCTGGCGCAGGTGACGGCGGCATGTATCGCCGGCACGGATCCGGAGAAGATGCAGCGCCTGCCGGACACGACGGGGATGAAGAACGAAGTCATCGTGCAGACCGCCCACCGCATGGGCTACGATCGTGCGATCACTGCCGTCGGCGCACGGTTAATCGAAGTGACCACGCACGAAGAGCTGGAGGCAGCCTACACCGACCGCACTGCCATGCAGTTTCTCTTCGGTGACGCCTCCGAGCGTGGCCCGATCACCGTGAAGGATATGGTCGACAGCGGCCACGCACACGGTGTGCCCTCCCTTGTAGATGCCGCAGCCGAGCAACCCAACGTGCCCAACTGGTATCTGGCGCAGGGGGTGGATGTCGTCGCCTACAGTGGTGGCAAGTGTATGCGTGGTCCACAGGCATCGGGCATGGTCCTGGGCCGCCAGGACCTGCTGCAGGCAGCCTTTGCCAACGGCTCTCCCCATGGTTCCATCGGTCGGCCCATGAAGGCGGGCAAGGAAGAGATCATGGGACTGCTCGCCGCCGTCGAACAGTGGCTGGTGCGCGACCACGCCGCCGAACTGCGCGAATGGGACCGCCGTCTGCAGGTGATCGCGGATGCCGTGACAGCAATCCCTTCGGTGACGCTATCCTTTCGCACGCCCCGGCCTTCGAACATCGCACCACACATGTCCCTCCAGTGGAATGCGGCCGAGCTGGGCGTGTCACCCACCGAGGCCAAGCAGCAACTGTCGGCAGGTGCACCACGTATCGAGATCGCCGGTGGTGGCGACAACCTGACCATCAACCCGTACATGATGGAGGACGGCGAGGAGGTCGTGGTCGCGCGTCGTCTGGCAGAAGTCCTTGGCGCGGGCTCGGTGCACACGTCCTGAGAGGGAGATTCCTTGACCCGGTCCGAACACCTCGGGTACGTACAGACAGGAGTAGCCGACGTTTGCTCCACGACGTGCATACCGCCCGCTGCCGGGAGAGACCCATGGACACGCCCGAAAAAAACAAAGCCATGCAGATGTTGCAGTACGGGGTCTACGTACTGACCGCCGAGGCCGAGCAGGACCAGGCGGCGGCAGCAGTTGTCAGCTGGGTGACACAGGCATCCTTTGCACCGCCACTGCTGGTTGCGGCACTGCGTGTAGGATCTCGCATCCACGGTGTCGTGCAGGAGGCGCAGGCCTATACGATCAACATCCTCGATCGGCAGCACACGAGTGTGGCACGAACCTTCTTCGACACGGTATGGGAAAAGGGCGGCACACTTGCCGGGCAGCGCTTCCGCACGGGTGCGACAGGCGCACCAATCCTGGAATGTGCGACGGGCTACATCGAGTGCCGACTGGATCTGTGCCTGGCGAAGGGTGATCACTCGATCTTCGTCGGCGAAGTGGCCGATGCCGGCGTCACCGGGCCGATTGTGGGACGCCCGGACGAAGTCGGCCTGCTGATGCGCGATTTTGGCGTCTTCTACGGTGGCTGAGAACGCTGGCTGAAACGCTGGGCGCCTGCCCTCAGCTGCCGTGGAACAATCCGGCAAACCCCATAAAGGCCATCGACAGGATGCCGGCGATGAAGAAGCTCATCGCTGCGCCCCGCACCAGCGCCGGCACCCCTGCCAGTTCGGACTCCTCGCGGATCCCGGCCATGATCAACAGCGCCAGGGTGAAGCCGACGCCCGCACCGAAGGCGAATACCAGCCCCTGCACAAGGCCGTAGCCACGATTGGTGGCAAACAGTGCCAGCCCGAGAATGGCGCAGTTCGTTGTGATCAACGGTAGAAAGATGCCGAGCGCCCGGAACAACGCCGGGCTCAGCTTGCGGATCGCCATTTCGACGAACTGCACCGTGCTGGCAATGACCACGATAAAGCTGATGAGTCGCAGGTACGGGGCGTGAGGCAGCACCCAGGTGTTCAGACACCACGACGCCAGGGCGGTGATCATCATGACGAAGATCGTCGCCGATCCGAGGCGCAGAGCCGTGTCGATCCGCCCGGTGACACCGAGGAACGGACACAGGCCGAGGAAGTAGGCAAGGGTGAAGTTGTTGATGACACTCGCCGAAGCGAAGATGAAAAGCAGATCGTCCATGGCTACTTTCGCTGTCGCACCCAGGCAAACAACACCAGCAATCCCGCCAGTGTGAGAAACCCCCCTGGGGGCAGCACCATGATCGCCCATGGCTCGAAGTTGTCGCCGAGCAGTGGCACACCCAGCAGCGATCCCA
>CALFPI010000305.1 GCA_937919035.1 uncultured Gemmatimonadaceae bacterium | reverse complement strand
AATACGTCACTAAATTTTCAGCCGCAGTGTCTCAAAGTCGTTGACAGGTTCCGTTGTGGGCTCAACGGGAGGCGAGGGTCCATGTGGCTCTCGCCACTTTGTGTTCTGCCGCAGGGGGCCATGTTGGCGAAGATCGGTCGAAGGCAGTCACTTCGCTTTTCGGTTCTCGATTTCTGAGATGACCTTCCTCGTGTTCCTCCTTGGCACTTTCCAGACCTTACTCGTGCTGTCCCAAACCCCGATGTACCTAATTCTCCCCAGTGACTCCAGGCTTGTCTTCAGCCCATCAGCCTCCCCGAACAAATCGAGAGAGTCGCCGTCGCTCAAGGTAACTGGCAGTGTGTCGAGAGTTCTTACCAGGAGATCGTGACCAGACCATGTGACTAAGCCGAAGCTTACCAACTTCACAGGGCGGCGGCTAATGTTCACCACAGTTACGATCAAATACGACTCGCCGTCCTTTAGGGGACCGCCGCCCCCAAAGGCAACCATCACACGGGCAGAAAGCTTAATCTTGGGCCTCTGCATGAATACATCTCGGGCGATGTTCCATACGAGAGCGGCAGTGGCAATAACTGCTCCCCAAAGCGCGAGGAGAGATGTGAGCCAATCCTGAGCGTTAGGCATAAGAATCCTTGCTCGCCGTCACATCAGCACCTTCGCTAATTCCCACCCATCTCCGGCCAGGTCGATCCCCACCCGACAATCCGCTCCGTCCATCCCCTGAGCCTCTACCAGCACGTAGTCCCGCTTCTCTGTCCCTGCTTTGGTCCACCACTTTGACTGCAGCGCCCACCGATCCAGGACAGATAGTACAGGCCAGTCACGGTCTCTCCACCTATATGATGTAGGGAGGCCATTGTCGCCGAGTTCTACCTGGATGGGTTCATGGACGAGTTTCATTCGCTGAAGGCCGATTGGACACCCTTGGTTTCGATCTTGACCCGTACATACTGGCGTCGTCTCACGCCTATAGAGTGCGGGGACACCTCAAGGTCGATGTCACAGTCATGCTTGACCTGGAACTCGCTGAACAAAGCATGAAGCTGCAGTTCGAGGATGTCTGTGTCAGCATTCAGAAGGTCTTTGTCCGCCATCTCGCCTTACCCCTTGAGGTACTGTTGCATGGGGGCATTGAAGGGAACAGGTTGGACCGGCGCAACTTCAGTACGGCAGGCGGTCAGTCGGGAAGCTGTCCGGCGCCACCCCGTGCAAGTACTGCTCTGTCGTCCGGATTGACGCATGACCCAGACGCAACTGCACCGTCCGCAGATCCGCCACGCGCAGCAGCTCCGTGGCGTAGGTATGCCGCAGCGAGTAGAGCGTGATTGCTGGGTCCATCTCCAACCGCGCCACCATCCGCCTGAACGCTCGAGACACAGAGTTCGGCAGTACCGGCTTCTCTTTCCACTTCCCTCGCAGAATGAAGTCCCAGTCATGCTTATGTGACTCCAGGGTGTCCACGAGGGCAGGCTTCACGTCGATCCGTCGCGCCTCGTGATCTTTCGGAGTCCACACCCGGCCAACGCCGTCACGGGACCGCTGGACGGTCAGGATGCGCCCCTGCAGCCACGAAGGCTTCGCCCAGCACATCTCCTCGTCCCGCAGGCCGGCGTAAAGTCCGAATCCCACTACGACCGGCATGGCACCGGTCATTAGGTCGGGCCACTGGCCGCAGCCATCGAGTAGCTGACGGATCTCGTCGTGGGTCAGGATGCGTCGGGCGGTCTCACGCTTCGGCGGATCCAGGCGTACACCGCGGGCGACGTTCTCCGTCAGCATCCCCAGTTCCACGGCTCGGTCCAGCAGCAGGCGTACGGTCGTGATTCGGCGATGTACGGTCCATGGTGCCAGCGTCTGTGCGAGCTTGTCCCGGTATTTCTCGCAGTCTTCGAGCGTGGGTGGGATCTTGTCGGCCATCCATAGCAAGACCTGGCGGGCCGTACTCATGTGGACCTGGTGTGTCTTGCGCTCCGGGTCGCGGGCCTTGCTCGTGCGGATGGAGTAGGTCTCGTAGGCCGCGAGGACGGCGTCGAGATCGATGGTGGCCAGTGGCGCTGGCACTCGATCCTGAGTCTCAGCCCATCCTCGGAACGCTGTGGCGGCTTCCTGTAGGTTCAGCAGACCGTCTTCGATCCACTGTTGGATCTCCTGGTCCTGGGCGAGTCCGTCGCGTGTGGCTTCCTCCAATCGCGTGACCCGCGTCAGCAGAGATCGACCTGCAGATTTGGTTTTCGGATAGCGAGAACGGGACTTCCGAAGCGAGCCCACGGATACCGTGAACCGGACCCGCCAGCAACTCCGTGGAGGAAACTCATCGAGGTGCGCCATCTGTAACCGTCTTTGTAACCGTTCACTGCTGCATTCTCCTGTGCAGTATAGTAAGGTTTGGTTCGGTTTCAAACGGTTTGTACAGGTAGGACTTGGGCGCCTCGGAGGCGTCGTAACCCCTTGTGGTACATAGAAAAGGGGCGCTCTAAAGAGAGCGCCCCAATATGGTAGCCCGTACGGGATTCGAACCCGTGCTACCGCCGTGAGAGGGCGGCGTCCTAGGCCTCTAGACGAACGGGCCACATACTCAGCAATTCTTGAAATTCCATTACAAGAAATCTGAAAGTACGCCCTGCCCCCCGACTGTCAACCCGAACCACTGGCGCAGGTGAGCACCCCGCGACGGGCGCAGAAGTTGTCGCTGCCGGCAAAGACGAGCCAGATCGTGCCGCCGTCGTCGCTGGCCCATTTGGCATTTACGTGGCCCAGATCGCCAGGGCCGATGTCCCAGCGGTCGGTAAAGAAAACCGTCGTCCACGGGCCCCAGGGCTCAGGCGCGTCGTAGAGGCCGAAGCCGCTGCGGAAACGGGTGTCACTGCCATCCGTGGTGAGTTGCTGCCACAGCAGGTACCGGTCCAGCCCCGGGACGTAGCTCATCGATGAGCGCCGGCATTGCCCCGGGTGGGTGAAGATCGCGCCGCCATCACTCAGATCTGCCGACCAGCGTGGGGCACCGGCCGATGTGCCCACGAAGAACTCGTAAAAGGCGGGCTCACGGATGCGATCCTGCGGTACCCGCGCCAACAGGAATCGGTCCGCCTGCTCGTAGGCGCTGGTGTGGTCGTGTGACGTGATATAGACGTAGTCGTCGCGGGCGTCGGCGTAGTTGCGTCCGAAATTGACGAAGGAGGGATGGCCGAACTCGGCGAAACTCCAGTCCGCCCACTCCCATGTCTTCATGTGGTCCGTGGACCAGCCCAGGCGCCCGCAATTGCCGTCGCCGTCGGCATTGCGCACCCAGATGTAGATGACGCCATCGACACAGAGCAGGCCGCTGGCTTTTTCGCCCTTGCGTCCCGGCCCCAGTCGTTCGCCATCTGAGCGGATGTTGTGGCCGACAAAGTCATGCGGACCACCAGTGATGACGGCGTAGCCCAGGCTCAGCTTGTCCGCTGTCTGCTGTGGCTCAAATCCGTAGCCATCGCCGTAGGCCGTATACAGATTGCCGTCGTCGGCCCACGTCAGGGGCCAGTTGTCGCTGCCGTCTCTGGTATGCCCACCAAGCACGGTACGGCGCACCTGTCCGGGCGGGTCCCAGTCGATGCCGGTGATCACCGCGCTGGGGGGAACGGGGGGGCGCAGGGCCAGGCTGTCGACGACGGGGCGCACAACCAGATCGAGCCGGGCCTGCCAACCGCGACGATCTCCCTCGTCGACAAGATCCCCGCCATTGCGCACAGCCACCAGTTCGAGGCTGGGGATGATGAGCAGAAGTTGGTCACCGGCGCCGGCGCCGAGCACTGCGTCGCGGGGGATGCCACGCCAGTGGCCATCGGCATTCGACCACCAGCCGAGGGCGGTCGCTGGCGAGGGGTCCCCGATGTTGCGCGCCGCCAGGTCCGGCGGCATGCCGGCACCCGTCAGCGTCGCGCGCAGCACGCCGGGCGCGATGAGTTGCCGCGATCCCCAGGCGCCGTTCTGCACCAGCATCTGACCGACGCGGGCCACGGCGCGTGGTGTGAAGGACCCGCCGCCCCAGTTGGCGACCATGGCCGATCCGTCCACGTCCCATGTGCGGTTGTAGCCGATGGTGTAGTCCTCGGTCTCGCGCAGACCGAGGGGCGCAAAGATGCGCTCGCGCAGCAGGGTGATGATGTCGGTTGCAGGGGAGCCGGCGAGGGCCATGGTCAGGCAGTAGGAGAGCATGGCCATGCCGGGATTGCTGTACTGCGCCTGGCTGCCGGGGGAGAAAATCACCGGCGCGTGGTCCCGTGCGATCGTGAAGGGATCCGGCTCACCCGCGACGGTGTGTTGCGGATTGGTGGCGCGCCAGAAGATGCCCTTCCACCCGGGCAGCTGCATGTGATGCTCCGACAGCGTGCGTCCCTCAGCCAGGGCCACGGCACGCTCCGCCGCTGACAGTTCAGCGTCTTCCATTCCTGACGTGTGTGTCGCCAGATGGCGCAGTGTGATCTTTGATTTCAGGGGGTCATCACGCCATTGTGTCACATATGCACAGGCGAGATCATCCGGGGCCACGAGGCCATCATCCATGAGCAGCGCCAGCGACAGGCCACCCACCAGGGCTTTGGCCATGGAGGCGGTGTAGTGGCGCTTGTCGGGGGACCAGTCGTGGCTGTAATGCTCGCAGACAAGCTGTCCACGACGCAGGACGAGAAAGGCTTTGCTGGCGTGGGCGGCCAGTGCTTCCCAGGCCGCATCCAGCTGTTGTGCGTCCAGGCCGACGCTGGCGGGATCCGTCGGGACCCACGGGGTGGCTGCAGATGGGTTGACCATGGCTGGCAAACAGGGATAGCTTGCGCCTCAGGTCAAGTCTACCACCCAACTTGCGGCCGACATTTTGCGCCTGGCGAAACCCGCGCGCTTCGCCACCATGACGCTGCAGTAGTGACCAGGAGCTGAAGATCATGATCATCGAGTGGAACCAGCACATCTTCCATCCGCAGACCGGGCGTTTCCCGCTGCACGAACGCGCAGTGTACGCCCCGGACGTCTCGAAGTACCCGGCAGATCCGCTGGCGGCGTACATCGGACACATGCGGCAGGAGGGTATTGACCGAGCCGTACTCGTGCACCCCGAGCCCTACGGCGATGACCATCGACTCCTGCTGGATTGTCTGGAGCGCGAACCGGACCTGTTTCTTGGGACCAGCCTGTTCTATCCGAAGGATGCGGACGCGCCCCTGCACCTGGCTGAACTGGTGGGGCGACAGCCGCGGATCATCTCGACCCGTTTTCATGCGCATCGCGGCAAGGAGCAGTACCTCGACAGTTTCGCCGAGAAGGGTGTGCGGGCACTGTGGGAAAAAGCAGTGGAACTGGGCCTGATCATCGAATTGCATATCGGCCCTAACTACGCGGCGCAGGTCGCCGATGTGCTGCGCGACATCCCCGAGACGGTGGTCGTCATCGACCACCTGGCGGAGCAGCACATGGGGGATGCGGCAGAGTTTGCCGAGATCCTGGATCTGGTACAGTTCGACAATGTCTACATGAAGCTTTCAGGACTGAATCACTTCTGCCAGGACGGACCTCTCTATGAGAGTGCACGCCCCTTCACGCGGCGGGTGATCGCCGAGTTCGGTGCCAGCCGTATGGTGTGGGGATCGGGAACACCAGGCATTGTGGATACGCATATGTCGCAGTACCCAGAGACCGATCGAGCCCTGGTGAAGGGCGGCAATCTGGCCCGCCTGCTGGGGTGGGCGGATGCCTGAGGAGAACGGCGCGCAGCACCACGGGTTGTCGTCCACGGACATCCGTGTAAACCACACCAGGAAAGACAAAGAGTGAACGAAATCGAGCAGTACGAATTCGACCGAGTCGGTTACATCATCATAGAGGACATGCTGACGCAGGATCAGGTTGCCTCGCTGGCGACTGCTGTCGACCGGCTGGAGGAGCACGCAGTAGCCCACGTGAACAGACCACCACGCAAGGTCTCCCCCTGGGGGGCAGAGTACCACGCCAGTGATGAACTTGGGTATCACGTGCAGGGGGAACGCGCCGAAGGCAAGACTCTGATCATCGAGGATTTCTGGAACGCGGACCCTGCCTTCGACGTGCTCGTCAACCACGAGCGCACCATGGATTACATCCGTGCCCTGGTCGTGTCGCGGCCGACGGTGAACAACTCGGAAATTCGCATCCGCTACAAGGGCAACGCCAGTGGCCACCATGGCGGCATGCGCCCGGAGAACCAGAAATACGTCTACGAGTTCCGCAACGGCCGCATCGATTGCATGATGGTGCGCATGATCTACTTCATCCACGACAACGATGCTGCCAACGGTGCGTTCACGGTGCTGCCCGGCACCCACAAGTCCAGTCTCAAGTGTCCGTACGAGGCCAATCCCGACACGGAGCCGGGCACAGTCTCGCTGGAGGTCAAGGCGGGGGACGCAATCCTGTTCACCGAAGCTTTGCGCCACGGGGGGCGCACGAACGTGTCGGATCGTGTGCGCAAGACGCTGCACGTGGGCTACGGGCCCTACTGGCTGCAGTCGCAGAATATTGCCACCATGGACGAGGCGCCGCACATCACCGAGTCGACGCGCAAGCGCTTCCGTCCCGAGCAGCGGGCACTGTTCCAGTCCTGGATGGACAAGGAATAAGTCCTGCATGCAGGAAGGGGATCTCACACACGACGAGATCAACGCCGCCCTGGAACAGGCGGAGAAGACGATCATCTTCGCCCGACAGAATCGTCTGCGTGACGGCGTGCTGTTGCCCGACGACAAACTGCCCAGGTTCCACGCCGGACACGACAACGTCCGCTTCTTCTACTCCGCCGTGCGCCAGCTGCCGGAGTATTTCCTCGACGCCCTGCTGGCCCGTGACATCTCGGTCACTCTCGTTGTCGGCACCGGCATGTTGTGTTTTCGCGATGTACGCAACTGGTGCGCGGTGCATGCAGGGCGCACGCGCCGCACGATCTATCTGCCCGAGCGCATCCTCGAAGTGGCGCACAACAATGGCTACGACTACTGGTCCATCGCGCACATTCTGGTGACGCAGGGCTGGAAGTTGCTCGATTTCGCCCTGTTGCGTGACATGATCGAGGCGGTACGACAACAGTCCATGGAGAGGGGCATCACCGTCGTGGGTCACGCTGCCTTCCGCCGCTTGCTCAAACGGTTCAACCGCCATCGCTCCACGTACGAGAGTCCGACCTTGCTTGCACAACGTGACAAGAGTGGTATACCGGATGCACCGATCAACGAAGCCGAGGCTTTCATGCGGCAGTACGAGCCACGCTTTGTCTACACGCTCTCGTCGATTCTGCGCAGCCGCGGTGCCCAGATCAGCTCCATGGGTGCCCACGTGCTCGGCGCCAACGCCGAGGACCTGCTCGAGCAGATCCGCGACCTGCGCCAGCAGGACAACGACGCGCTGTCCTCCGACGCGGTAGCCAAGCTGCTGTGGGACGACTACTTCGAGACTACAGGGGCACAGCGGCAGTCAGAGCATCTGTTCGAAGAGATGGGATTTCCTGACTTCTTCCTGCTCGATCGCGATATCCTGCATCCGGCGGCTCGTGACATGGCAGAGGCTGCGGGCCAGCAGGTGGAACCGCAGAACATGGCGGAGGCGCGCCACGACTATCGCGACAGCCAGCGCTTCGGCATCGGCGTCGGCTTCGCCCTCGAGCGGCTGCTGGAGCAGGCGCCACGCTTTGGCGCTGATGGCATTCTGGGTCTCATGGCGGAGATCGTTGCACCCCTGTTCGAGACCGGGCAGATCGACAAGGCACTCGAGGAAGCCGCCCGGGGCGTGGGGAGCCACTCGAGCAAGCCGGCGGAGTTCTACGTGTACCTGGGACGTGGTTTGGATCTCGTCCGGTTGCGCGACACACTCGAGTTCTGGCGGGCGGCGGCGACAGGCGAGCACACCCTTCGGCTGCAGGATCTGGATGTGTTGAAGAGAGTGGCAATCACAATCTCGGCGGCCAGGACCGCGACCTTCGACACAACGATCATGCAGGTCATCGATGCAGCAAACAGCATCCACAAGCTGATCGTAGCGCCCCAATCACCAGCCTCTGCCTCGCCAGCGTTGCGGGCCCTGATCATCGGCGAGGCGCACCGACTGTTCGACGCGATCGTGGAAGGGGATGAGCGCGTGGCATCGATCCCGGCGCGTCAGGTGGTGTGGCAGCACATGGCGGCGCGGCTGGATACGCCCGCCGTCGAACCGGATCTGCGGCCAGGGGTCACTGTCTGGCAGTTGCTGACAGAACAACTGGAACTGGCCCTCGTGCGCGCCGTGTTGAGCCTGGATCTCGTGCCGGACTACGCGCGCGAAGTGGCGCGGCTGGTGCGTCGTGGTGAGGTCGGACGCCGTGCGGTGCAGCACTACATCAAGGGCCTCGAGGCGGCGGCGGCTGAGGGTGCGAATCTGTCGGAACGGGAGGCAGTATTGGCCATGGCACGGCGGGCCCTGGCGGGCGCGGAGCCGGGCGGCGATGGCACCGAAAGCGATGAGGTCGATGAGACCCTTGTCGGTATCGTGCAGCGCGTCGAGGACCTGCTCGCCCGCATTCCCGAGCGTTATCACGCCTGTACGAGTGGCAAGGTGTCGCCCATGCGCCGGGTGATGAAGGAACTGAAGGATACCCGTCGGCGTCACCCGACGTCGCCGGAGTTACTCGGTTATCTGTCGATGATACTGGTGCGCCTGGACCGCTGTGACGACTACAATAATCTGCTCGACGAGGTGCGCAGCCTTGGTCCGCATGCGGTAGGGGAGGTGTTGTGGATGCGTCCCGCCTGGCGTTTTCCGCGCCGCACCCCCGGCCTGTTGCGCCTGGCGAACGAGGGCGACTTCGATGAGGTCGCGCTGGCGTTGGCAGAGGAGATCAGCGGCAAATCGCGCCAATTGCTGCTCCAACCGCGGCTCGTATTTCAGGGCGACTGAGCCTGAGGCAACCACAGGCAGGTTCGATCAGATCTGCCGATCCAGCCACAGGCCCTGACGGAACTTGCGCCACG
>CALFPI010000304.1 GCA_937919035.1 uncultured Gemmatimonadaceae bacterium | reverse complement strand
AGATTGACTATCCCATTCCGGCCAATGATGACGCGATACGTGCGATTGAAGTCATCACCCACGCCATGGCCGACGCCGTCATTGAAGGGCGAGCCGCGGGGGAGAAGGGCAAGGGCGCCCGCACGGAAGAGGATGAAGAAACCTCTGACGCCAAGCCTGCCGAAGCTGCGACAACGACCTGATTTACGGGACCAAGAAGGAAGAGAGAATCATCAATGGCTGAGATTACTGCTGCTGTCGTACGTGCGTTGCGTGAGCGTACCGGCATCGGAATGATGGAGTGCAAGAAGGCCCTGACCGAGTCCGATGGGGACATGGAAAAGGCTGTCGAGTTCCTGCGCAAGAAGGGCATGTCGGCAGTGGAGAAGCGGGCAGGGAGGGATGCCAATGAAGGCGTCATCATGTCCTATATCCACCCCGGTAGTCGTCTGGGGGTCCTGGTTGAGGTCAACTGTGAGACCGATTTTGTGGCGCGCACGCCCGATTTTCAGGACTTTGCCCGGGATGTGGCGATGCATATTGCCGCGGAGGGACCCGTCGCTGTTAGTCGGGAGGATCTCGACCAGGCAGTGATAGAGAAAGAGAAAGAGATCTATCTTGAGCAGGCCAAGAATGAAGGAAAACCTGCCAATATCGCGGAGAAGATCGTCACCGGTCGGTTGGAGAAGTACCTCCAGGAGGTCTGTCTTCTGGATCAATCCTTCGTCAAGGACCCGGATCGTACGATCCAGGACCTTGTGACGGGGTTGACGGCCAAGATCGGTGAGAAGATCACGATTCGTCGTTTCTCCTGTTTCCGTCTCGGCGAAGCCTGAAAACACGACGCGGCCCCCGTGGCCCCGATGGTGGACTGAACCATGATTGACGAAATCCTCGCCGAAACTCAGCAAAACATGACGACGGCGTTGCAGGCGATGCAGCGCGACCTCTCCGGCATTCGTACGGGCAGGGCTACGACGTCGATTCTTGATGGCGTGCGAATCAGTTACTACGGCACGCCGACGCCGTTGAATCAGGTGGCGACCGTCACCGCCCCGGAGGCCCGGTTGCTGGTGGTCAAGCCGTATGAGAACAGCATCATCGGTGACATCGAAAAGGCCATCCGCGCAGATGCCACTCTCGGCCTCAACCCGAGCAATGATGGCCAGATCATCCGCCTGCCGATTCCGGAACTCACGGGAGAGCGTCGAATCGAGTTGACCAAGGTTGCGCGTCACCGGGCTGAAGATGGCCGCGTAGCGGTGCGGCACGCACGTCGCGACGGTCTGGACCTCATCGATGAGGCGCAGAAGGAAGGCGAAGTATCAGAAGACGAGGCGCGTGGTGGTCATGAGCGCATGGAGTTGCTTACAAGCGACTTCGTCAAGCGCATCGATGAGATCATCAAGAGCAAAGAAGTGGAAATCCTGGAAGTGTAAGCGTATATCCGTACTGCCAGATTCGGTATCGCGGATTCAACAGGCGACCTGGGCGATGCTCGGGTCGCCTGTTGCGTTCTGCTCTCAGGATCGGCGTCTTCGGGGTCGGGGTCGGGGCCCTTCGTCCCGCTGGCGAATGCTGTCGAGAAACTGATCCTCGAGTGACTCACGACTCTCGGGCACGGTCCCTTTCTTGGATGGCAGCGTCTGCGGTGGCCCTGGCGGGGGCTCGAGCGGCAATTCCAGGAGTCGATGCCGCAGCACGGCCAGCTTATGGCTCTGCAGGTTCGCCAGATCCTGCAGGTTCTGCAAGTGTGCCTCGCGATCGAGGAGGCCCATGTGAATGCCATCCAGGATGCCATCTGCCAGGCGTCTGCGTGCCGCAAGCTCCTCGGGATCCAACTCGGCCAGTCGTTGGCAACGTGTGTCGATTTCTTCGCCCATCAGTCGTCGCCTTCCGGCGAGCAGACGCAACTGCAGTCGGTTGTTGCGGCGCCGGCGTGTGCGCAGGGCGGCAGCACCGGCAAACAGACCGATGGTGGCAAAGGCGGCAGGTAGGATCCAGAGTATCAGTGGGTGTCTTTCTTGCGGGATCGCTTTGTCTGAGTGTAATTTAGCTTTCCTTCGGTCGAACCCGCAACGTATAGATAAGAGATGACGGAAACGACAGACAAAAACCTTGTCCCGACGTTGCAGGCTGAGATTGCCAAGCTGACGGAGGAGAACAACAAGCTGCGGGCCAGCAATCGTCGCTGGATGCGGATCGCCGGTACAGATTCGCATACAGGTCTGCCGAACAAGGTGTTCTTCACCACAGCGATGTTGCCACAGGCCGTGAGCACCGCCAATGACGAGGGACAAGCCGTGGGGGCGTTGATGATGGCACCCGACCGACTTGGTGAGCACAACGCCAAGTACGGGCGTAAGGGGGGCGATCAGATCGTCAAGGGTGTTGCCGAGTTTCTCTCGGAGAACGTCGAGGGAGAGGAGAAGCTGGTGCATCACGATGGCGCCAATTTCATCCTCCTCGTGCCGAACGGTGATGTCACACGTGTGAAGCGCCGGAGCCTGACCCTGCGTGCAAGGGCCATGAACCGCCAGTTTGAGTGCGGCGCGGATCGAATCTCACTCACCCTGAGCTTCGGTGTCGTCTCCAGAAACCCGACACCGGAGGGCGGCAAGATCGCCATCAAGGAACTGGTCGAAGGCTTCCTGCGCCGCCTCGAGGTGGCCCTGGACAAGGCCAAGGAAATGGGTGGCGACAGCACCTTCCAGGACCCGGAGAACGAATTCTGATTCATTCAGAACGAAGCAGCGTCGATTTGCAGACCCGAAATATGGCCCAGTGATCGTCCCGCTCCTTCGCTCCATTCGCCCACGCCACTGGGTGAAGAACGCCGTCGTTCTGGCGGCGGTCATGTTTTCCGAACACCTGCTCGACGTCGACTATCTACTCAGGTCACTTGCTGCAGCAGGTGTTTTTGTCCTGCTCAGTGCCGCAGTTTATCTGATCAATGACCTCGCCGATATCGACGCCGACCGTCTCCACCCCGACAAGGCACGTCGCCCGATCGCCAGTGGCGATCTGCCCAGATCGGTGGCGATCGGCGCTGCTGTCCTCCTACTCATTGGCGGTCTGTCAGGGGCGAGGCTGCTGCACGCGGACTTTGCCCTTGTTGCATTGGTCTATGTTGCGCTGAACCTGGCGTACTCCCTGGGATTGAAACGAGAAGCTCTTGTTGATATCCTGATGGTGGCGGCCGGATTCCTGCTGCGCGCCGTGGGCGGAGCGGTTGTGATCGAGGTAGATATCTCGACCTGGTTCATCGCTTGCACCTTCACCCTGACATTGTTCCTGGCGGCGGCCAAGCGTCGCGGAGAACTCGTCCGACTCGAAGCAGACGCACCCCTGCATCGGGTATCTCTGGGGGCGTATGATGTCGGTTTCCTGGACCAGATCATGTCGGTCCTGGCGTCGGCGACGCTCCTCTGCTATGCGCTGTACGCAATGGGTGTCGGTGAAGGCGGGGTAACGGCCAGTCGACAGATGCAGTGGACCATCCCCTTCGTGCTTTACGGCGTGCTCCGCTACATGTATCTGGTGCATAGAGGTGTCGGCGAAGATCCGACGGCACTGCTCTGGCGAGACCGCGCCTTACAGGTCAATCTGCTGCTTTGGGGTGCGGTGAGTATGGGACTCGTCTATGGGGCGCATTGACGGAAACCTTCGTCATCGCCTTCACGACGTTTTTCGCCACCATCGGCCCGGTGGATGTGGCGGCCATGTTCGCTGCCCTGACTCCGGGCGCCACAACCAAAGCACGGCGGATGATGGCGACACGAGGAATTCTGGTCTCATCAGCTGTACTGATCGTGATTGCCTTGGTTGGCAAACCCATTCTTGCGGTGCTCGGTATCTCTCTGGCGGCGCTGCGAGTCTCCGGTGGGATTCTGTTGTTGCTGATGGGTATCGATTTGGTTTTTGCCCGCGAGTCGGGGGGCGTATCAGCAACAGCGGAAGAGCGGGCAGAAGCCGTCGGCCGCGACGATATATCCGTCTTTCCCTTGGCGATGCCGCTGATCGCCGGCCCAGGCACAATGGGTGCGGTGATCCTGCTGATGGCCAATACGGAAGGGGATCTCATGCGTCAGGCAGTGATCCTTGGCACGCTCCTGATCGTACTTCTGTTAACGTGGGTTCTGCTTCTCGGCGCCGGCGTCGTGCACCGTGGGCTCGGTGTGACCGGGCTGAACGTGGTCAGTCGAGTTTTTGGCGTGTTGCTGTCAGCACTGGCGATGCAATTCGTCCTCGATGGCATTGCCACCAGCGGCCTGTTCGCCAGAGGCTAGCAGTCTTCTCAGGCAGAACGAGAAACGGCGCCAACCCGGTTCTGGTGGCGCCGCTGATTTTGCGTGGATCCCTGTGGTGATGGTGGAGCAGATCGGGTTCGAACCGACGACCTCAGCGTTGCAAACGCCGCGCTCTCCCAACTGAGCTACTGCCCCTCAATCACCTGCCGTGCTCAGCCTGCTACAGTCTCGTCCTCGTCGTCGGCGCCGCCTTCTTCGAAGCGCAACAGGATTGTCGATGCGATGAAGAGCGAGAAAAATGTGAAACCGAAGAGGTCAGCGCGGACGTGATCCCAAACTTCACCGACCCTGTCAATGGTATAACCACCGAGACAGAGCAGGTACAGTATGATGCTACCCAACTGCAAACGTTCGAGAAAATCCTTGCTCTTCGCCCAGGCCATGGCGCTCCACGCGACAGTTCGTACATCGCCACAATTCGTAACACCGAGTAATTTGTGTAAGATAGATATGAGTCTCAAGAAGGTCAATCTGGTTTCAGGAGATGCAAATGCCTCATGCTGTGATCGTCAGCGCTGTCCGTACCGCCATCGGCACCTATGGTGGCAAGCTGCGAGATATCGACCCGGTTCATCTGGGCCGCACCGTCGTGGCAGCCTCGTTGTCGCGGGCAGGGGTGGCAGCTGAGGCAGTTGATGAAGTTATCCTTGGTATGATCTACCAGGCGGGCCAGGGCCCCAATCCGGCCCGACAAGCTGCGGTGCACGCTGGTGTGCCGTACTCTGTGCCGGCGATGACGGTAAACAAACTTTGCGGCTCCGGGTTGAAGGCGATTGCTCTTGCCGCATCCAGCATACGCAGCGGCGAGGCACGGACGATTGTTGCTGGTGGCATGGAGAGCATGAGCGGCGCTCTCTATGGTCTGACCGGCACGCGTTGGGGAGAGCGCATGGGACATTCCCAGGTCTGTGACCTGATGATCATGGACGGTCTGTGGGATTGTTTCTATGACTGTCACATGGGCATTACAGCAGAGAACCTGGCGACGGAGTACGGCGTGTCTCGAGGGGACCAGGACCGCTATGCTCTGGACAGCCAGGCCCGCTATGCGGCGGCCCACAAGAGGGCTTGTTTTGCCGATGAGATCGTTCCTGTGGAGGTGCCACAACGAAAGGGCGACCCTGTACTCTTCGATGTTGATGAGCACCCTCGCAGTGATGTGGATCTGCCGAGCCTGAGCAAGTTACGTCCCGCCTTCGACAAGGATGGTACTGTCACGGCTGGAAATGCCTCCGGACTCAATGATGGCGCTGCGGCGCTGCTCGTCATGGCTGAGGCGGACGCCGAGAAATCCGGCATTGAGCCTCTGGCGCGTATGGTCGATGCGGTTTCTGTTGGCGTTGATCCTCGAATCATGGGGATCGGGCCGGCGCCGGCCATCGAAGGATTGTTGCAGCGAAACGGCCTGACGTTGGCGGACATCGATCTGCTGGAAGTAAATGAAGCTTTTGCGGCGCAGGTACTGGCCGTTGGGCGACGGCTGGCATGGGATGAGGAGCGCGTAAATGTGAATGGAGGCGCCATCGCACTTGGGCATCCAGTAGGTGCCAGCGGGGCGCGGATCGCCGTAACCTTGTTGCATGAGATGAGACGCCGGGACGTCCGCCGTGGGATTGCGGCATTGTGTATCGGTGGCGGCATGGGGATCGCGGCCCTGTTCGAACGCTGAAGGCAGTTGCTCTGACGGAGGCGGAGTCCATCACCGCCTCCGTCAGAGGCGCATGCGTCAGGCAGCCAGCTCCAGCTCCTCGGTCTCCTCGACTTCAGCTTCCTCTTCGGCAACTTCATCTGCCGGTACGACGCCGTGAGAGTTGCTGCCAAAGCGCTCGAGAATCTGCAGATTCCGTGCCTGGATTTCTACGATGTAGTGCGGGTTTTCGTCGTCGTCACGCCAACTGGATGAACGCAGGCGTCCACTGAGAAACACGGGAGTACCCTTCTTGAGTCGGTCGGCAAGACGCTCAGCGAGCCCGTTCCAGATGACGATGTTGAAGAACGAAGTGTCTTCCTGCCAGTCGTCGTTGCGGTCCCGATAGGCGCGATTTACTGCGATGCGACTCGTCAGGCGTGCGGTACCGCTTTCGGTTATGCGAAACTCAGCATCCTGCACCAGTCGCCCCGCGAGAGCGACCTGATTGATGGCGGGCATCTTGAGTTCAGACATGTGTTGCCTCCAATGGCATGAGAGAGAGTGGCGTGACAAGCAGACAGGAAAGCTGCAACCTGTCCCATTTCACCCTATGCAGCACTCATGCCAAAGGTCTTCAAGTGAGGAGCAAGTATTTGTGAGGCAGTATCTTACGCCGCTTCGACAAGGTCTCGGATACCCCCTGGACCTGACTCTCGCTGCGAGCCACGGGTAACACGATTGGGAGCGATCGCACACAGAGGCCAGGTGATTCCTGCCGAGCGTCCGAGACGACGCGGGCACACCGCGCCACACGGGCAGTTTTTCACCCTTGCCGCTGTCGCACGGTTTCTCTGGCAGGTTGTGGATCTGGTCGCGCCGGCGTCCCGTCGACGGGTGATCGACCTGGCAGCGGGTGATGGCGTGCTGCTGGATGAGGGGTGCCTCGGAGGGTGGACGAGTTCAGATGCCGCCCTTGGGCTCGAGATCGATCCAGAGGTCGTCTGTGGCCGTCCTGCGGATGGGGCCAGGATCGAATCAGGGGACGGGCTGCTGGATGCAGAAGCACTGTTGCGGGGCTGGCAGGCCGACGTTGTTGTGGGCAATCCTCCTTTTGGTCGAAGCCGGGATCTGCTCACGGACGTCCAACGTCATCGGCTGGAAACAGAGCCAACAGCGCCGCGAGGCATCTGGGGACCAAAAGCTCTGGATGCGGCGGGCTGTTTCACCGGTTCGGCAGGAAACTGTCGGGTGGAGCAACTGTTTCTCGAGCGTGCCCTGAGTCTACTGGGGGATGATGGTCTGGCCGCCTATATCCTGTCAGATGGAGTGCTGAGCAATCGCCGCGAACAGGTCGCCCGAGACTGGCTGGACGAAAAGGCCCGATTGCTGGCAGCCGTGGCTCTGCCGGCGAGCGCCTTCCGGCGATCCGGCCTCAACGCCTTTGCGCATCTCGTCATCCTGCAACGATCCCCTGCTTCAGGGGGCATGTCAGACACGGCGCTGTTGCTGGAACGGCGTCATGCGGGTCGTGGCAAACTGCCGGAGGTGCTGAATGGCATGCTGCAAGACCTGCGGCGACTCAAAGGGGGCGAAGAGGTCGATGGAGGCGCCGCGGTTGCGCGTCAGGACCTGCGGGGGCGTCGCTGGGATCCGGGGTTCTGGGCCGGCAAGGGGGCTCTCGCGCGGATCTGGCGAGACCACAAAGACACAGCCGAACTCGGCGACTTCATAGAGTTGCTGACCTATGGGCCCATTGTCACAGGCGGTCAGCCCATGCAGGCAGCTGGCGGGATCGCCTCGATTCGCCAGGGCGATTTTTCAGAGACCGGCTTGCGGACGTCTCGCTTTCTTCGCGTACTGCCCGATTCGGCGCACGATCCGCAGCGCAGCAGGGTCCGCGCCGGAGATCTGCTGTTGCCGCGCTCCGGGGGTGGGGCTCTGGGGCGCAATCGTGTAGCCGTATACGAAGAATCCGAGCCAGCCAATGTCGGTTGCTTCGTCAACCTCATCCGCTTGCGCCCTGGACTGAATCCCTACTACCTGTGGTTTTTCCTGCGATCTCAACTTGGTTGGGGACAGATCCGCAGTCTGATCAACGGTGTCGGCACGCCAAATATCAGTTTCGTCGAAATCCGCTCCCTGCAGGTTCCACTGCTGCCAATGGTGGAGCAACTCGAATATGAGAAGGCGTACGGCGAACGAGTGCGAGCGCTGCATCAGGTCTGCGAAGAAAACCCGGGCGCACGGCCCCTGACGGAGGAACAGTTTCAACGCATCGTTCGGCACCTCGACAGCCGACTTGTTGGTGACTGTGGCGCGCGTGATTGATTGTCCGCTGTTTGGCGCATCGTTAGATTCAACTTTTCCCCACTCCTGCCGGGTCTGCGTTCATGAGCGATACTCCATCGGCTGATCACCAGTCCAAAGGTCTGGGCAACCGATTGGCCAACCGATTGGCGCGCGAGACAAGTCCCTACCTGCTGCAGCACGCCCACAATCCGGTAGACTGGTATCCATGGGCCGAAGAAGCGCTCCACCGCGCTCGCCACGAGGATCTTCCCATTCTGCTGTCCGTCGGCTACTCAGCCTGTCATTGGTGTCACGTGATGGAAAGGGAGTCCTTCGAGAATCCGCAGATCGCGGCACTGATGAATGAGCGCTTCGTCAACATCAAGGTGGACCGCGAAGAGCGTCCGGATATCGATGAAATCTACATGACGGCCGTGCAGGCTATGACCGGGCAGGGCGGTTGGCCCATGACGGTTTTTCTCACGCCCGATCTGCGCCCCTTCTACGGTGGCACCTACTTTCCGCCGGACG
>CALFPI010000303.1 GCA_937919035.1 uncultured Gemmatimonadaceae bacterium | reverse complement strand
CGTCCATCCCTCCCTGCGCCCGATCGATAACATTGGCGGCAATGACCATATCGCCGCCGCGATCACGGATGGCCGGAATCCAGGACCGGGCATAACTCGATGCCTCCGTCACCAGATCGGCGACGTGCGCGGTGGTCTTGCCCATCAGATCTGCGATGGCCGCCATCTGCCCATCTGCGGCCAGAAAAGTATCACAATCCTTGTAGATGTAGAGATGGGGCAGGTCCATGGTCAGAGCGACGGGCAGGGAGAAAAACCAGTCCCGGCGCTCGCCGCCAGAGATCCAGTCGAGACTCTTGCTCGCGGGGCGGGCACGGACGGCCGCCACGAGAGCGTCCGTGACACTGCGGTAGGCGGCATCCGCGGAGAGCCGGGCTCTGACACGGTCAACGAGCCGTTGGTGAAAGTCCGGAGCACGACTGTCGCTGTCGATAAAGCCGAGCAGCTCCTCTGCCGCGCTGGCCCCTCCGTAGAGATAGTGTGTGTTCACGTAGTACGGTCCCAGGGTGCCGGATGTGTACCAGAACACCTCTCCCGGAGGCGCAATACGCAGGGCTCTCGAATTCACCAGCGCGTCGAGCAGGTCCATGGTCACGGCAGGTCCGCCTGGTCAATTTCAGCCAGTGGCAGGTTGGTTGCATCCCGCTGGGAGAGCACGGGCTCAATGCCTGCAGGCAGGCCCCAGTCGAGCCCCAGGGCCGCATCATTCCAGGCGACGCCCAGTTCATCGGCACCGTCGTAATAGTTGTCGACCACGTAGATCAGCGTCAGGTCGGTGACGCTGTAGAAACCGTGAGCCACACCTGGTGGAATGAACAGGCCCAGAAAATCGTCGCCTGAGATATCGAGGACTTCTCCCGCCCCGTAGGTGGGTGACTGCGGGCGGAGGTCATAGAGGCCGACGCGGATCGTGCCGGCCAGAGGATGCCAGTAGTCTGCCTGCAGGTGGTGGTAGTGCAGTCCTCGCAGGATGTTGGCCGATGAATGGGAGCGGTTGACCTGCACCTTGCCCCAGTCCCGTTCCGGAAACCATTCGTCGCGGAACATTTCCGAGAATTTTCCGCGGTCGTCGCCAAAGACATTCAAGTCCATCGTGAAGACACCGGCCAGCTTGCCCTCCTTCCTGCCCTGCACGCCTCAGTCTCCCTTCCCGTGGCACTTTTTGTATTTCTTGCCGCTACCGCAGGGACAGGGATCGTTGCGCCCTACCTTGGGTGCTTCGCGACGATAGGTCTCCACTTTCTCGGGTAGCAGCCGCCCGCCCTCGAGCACTTCAGCCGGCGTCTTGCCGTCGAGGCTGTCCCGCGGAGTCTGCAGCCACTCATCGTGGGCGGTGCGCATCAACTCCTCATTGGAATCTTCGTAGCCGTGTTCTTCGCAGAAGACGCCGAAATCTGCCAGCATCTTCCCTCTTGGCGTAGCCAGCATCTTCTGCACCTGGCGGGGGTCGACACCTGGTGGCAGAGCCTCTGCCAGGGCGGCAAAGTCAAGTTCAGACAGGTCGGCAGACTGTTCAACGGACGGGTCATCTGGACCGTCTGCCACTTTGTCTGCCGCTTCGACTGCCGCGTCATCATCCTCGGCAGGATCATTCCCTGCAGGGGGCTCGGGCTGGTGGAGATCCGGAGCCAGTCGGGAGAGCAAATCGGTGAGTTGGGCGGCGATCTCAGGGCGTTCATCGGCCGCCTGGCCGGCAACCCATTCTGGATCCTCGCCGTCCACGAGTAGTTCGTGGATTTCTTCTGCCTGCAAGCGCCGGACGTCGTGCGCCTCGCAGAATGTCGTGATCTGTTGCAGCGCGTCTTCCGCCATCATCCTCCCTGCCTCAAGCTCTGTCGTTCGCTACAACCTGTAGGGTTGCAGATCGGGGGAGAAATCTACCCTCCCTCGCACGAAGGGTCAAAGATTCGTGATTCATGCTATCCTGCGATGAATCTCTGACGACTATCAGATTCCTGAGGCACTCTCAGCCACGGCTCGGTTCGCTCATCGGCTGAATGCATGAGTTCTAAGTAATTGTTAATTATAACCTTGAGAATGTTTTCTCCGATGGGTCGTGCAGTTGGTACGAGTCTTGCATAGGTGAGGACAGTTCGGCGGTTTCGTCGGACCAGCCAGACAACCAGAGACCCCTGCGAGAGAGAACGTCATGGATGCGACCCAACAACTCTCAGACCGCGCTGTACTTCGACAGGCCGCCACCGATACCAACCAACTGGGTATCCTCGTACGCCGTTACGGCGCGCCCCTGACCAATTTCGTCTGCCGCTTCGTCGGAGACCGCGAGACAGCGGAGGACATCGTGCAGGAAACCTTCCTGCGTTGTCTGCGGCACAAGCATCAGTATCCGGCGATCGAACAGGTGTCCACCTGGCTCTACACCATCGCTGGCAACCTGGCCAAGACGGAACTGCGTCGGCGCAAGCGGTGGCATTGGATCGCCATTGGTCCGTCAGCGGACGACGAGGAGCGCACGGCGTTCTTCGAACCTGTCGATTCCGGCCTGCTTCCCGGCGAATTCACGGACACACGAAAGGTCCGGGCGTCCGTCGTTGATGCAATCAGCGATCTGCCGGAAGAATTCCGTGCGGCCGTACAATTGCGAGATCTCGATGGCCTTTCCTATGACGAGATTGCCAGGATCATCGAATGTCCGGTGGGCACGGTGAAATCGCGCGTGAACCGTGGCCGCCTTCGTCTGCAAAAACGCCTGCGCAATCTGGCGGACGAGTTCATCAGCGGCCTGACACCAAACGCCGCCGTCGTGCCGAACTAGCCAGCGCGCCGGCGGCCCCCACCGCCGCTGCTGCAATAACACCTTCCATGGGCCGGGCCCTGCTTCTGCAGGAGTCCGGCCTTATCTTTTTCTCTCTCGTCATCCAGAACCTGCTCCACGAAAGGAACCTCACGTGGCCGTCGATCGCCTGCGCCTACTTGCCGATCTCGAACGTCTGACCAATGCCCATGGTCCCTCTGGGACGGAGGGTGAGGTCGAACGCTTGCTGCTGGAAATGTTTGCCGGGCTGGGAGATGGTACCTGGCAGGATGATGCCGACAGCATCGTTGTGCATTTCAAGGGCCAGTCCTCCGAGGGGGGTATCGCCGTCGTCGCCCACAAGGATGAGATCGCCATGATCGTCAAACGTGTTGACGCTGATGGTCGCATACGCGTGCGGCCCGTAGGCGGACTGCATGCCTGGGCTATTGGCGAGTCCCCTGTCGAGATCCTGGTCGGCGAACAGAGCCTTCCGGGTGTGTTATCCATCGGCTCCAAACACGTGTCCATTGAGAGCCCCGCAGCAGCCCTGAAGGAGGGTGGCGCTCTTACGTGGGAGGCCATGTGGGTTGAGACAAAACTCGACGCTGCCACCCTCGCTGCTCGCGGCGTGCGTCCCGGGCGGCGCGTAGTCATCGCGCGCCACAGGAAAGTACCATGGTGGCTGGGTGACGATTTTCTCTGCGGTTACAATCTTGATTGTCGTGCGGGCCTTGCGATGCTCGTGGCAGCAGCCCATGAAATGGCCGTAACGCCGCCGGCAGTCGACACCTGGTTGATCGCCAGTTCGGAGGAAGAGATCGGCGGGCTTGGGGCCGTATGGTCGGTGGGCCAGGTTCCGGCATCAACCGTTGTCGCCCTTGATGTCGTGCCCGTCGCCGGCGAGTACCAGACGCAGAACAGTGCCGATCCGATCCTGCCGTGCAAGGACCGGGCCGGACTGTATCACGCGGAGACTGTCGACCACCTGACGGTATTGGCGTCGGAGCTTGGATTTGGAGTACAGACGGCGGTGCTCACGTCCTACGCCAGCGACGCCACACTGTCGAAGGCGGCAGCCTCAGCGGCCCGTGCCGTATTGATTGGTTACCCCGGCGACAATACGCATGGCTTCGAGATCAGCCACGTGGACGGTATCGTCAACTGCGCCAGGCTGCTTGTTGCCTACCTCGGCAACCCACAGGCCTAGCACTGGCCTGGCTGAAGCAGGATTCACTGCTCTTCGTCGTCGATCTCCGAACGGCCCATATCCGCCGCCACGTTTTGAAGATCGTGTACCAGCGAAGTGATCTCATCGGCGAGCTTCTTGCAATCAAATTCGACTTGATTGCGCAGAGCGTCGCCACTCTCCTGCAAGACCTCGGCCTGCACCAGTTCCTGACGCGTTCGGCCTTCTTCGTGATGCAGACGCCCGCCCTCCTGACGCAGTTGTCCGAGGGACTTTGTCGTATATCCCTTGACCAGGGCGGCAAGAACCATGAAGCCAGCGGCGGCGAATACAGCAAGCTCCGTCACTACCAGTCGCCTTTGTCGTCGCGCGGATTGTTTTCGATGCGATGACTCTTCGGCCGCACTCGTTCCAATCGCTCCTCCATATCGGTGAGCTTGGTGCGGTCTTCCAGCACCTTGGCCTGCAACTCGGTCCGTCGCTCGATGAGCGTTTTTGTCTCCCGCTCGATATTCTGCGTGAGCGCACGAATCGTTTCTGTGCGTTGGGTGTGCCCCTCGATCAGGCCGCGCAACCGGTGCAACTCAGCCACGAGTTGACGCTGCCGCTGACCGTATTCGAGCCACATGCGCAAAGTTGCGCCAAGCAGAAGGACAGAAATCGCAACAAAAATCCAGGGAACCATGGAGATATGGTAGCTCTCCGGAGGCAAAAATACCACCCCTGCGCGCCAACGCGGGGTGTCGCTTAAATTGACTGGCCATGGATTGCCGCAAAGGAGAGAGTCAGGTCATTCAGGCCAATCAGTACCGCAATATTCAGGTGCCCGAAGCCTTCACCTCCGTCGACGGTGAGGGCAGGCGCTACGGTGGGGACATTCGGATCGGTGACCTGACGGGCAATGGCGACGTCGATTTTGTTGTCTACCAGTCTCTGGGTGGCGTCAAACCTGCCTTCCTCGGTGCGTTCGATATCGATGGTCAACCCTTGTGGTCGATGGGCCGACGTGATCTGGCCGTGGCCGACACCGACACAGGCGCAATGTTACACACGATCTCTCCCGATCGACCGGGGCCGGTAGCCGTTGCTGACATCGATGGTGACGGCGCCTGCGAAGTGCTCTGCCTGTTTGTCGATGAAGGCATTGAGGCGACCAGCAAGTGGCACCTCGGTGATGTCCAGTTGCTGCTGTTGGATGGTGCGACGGGCCATATCAAACAACAGGCTTCCCCGGACGCCCTGCGCAGTTGCGATGGCTTCGACGGTGGCATCCTGCGGATCCCGAATTTTGTCCACCAGAGGCTTCTCGTGGCGGATTTCTCCGGCATCGGACAGGCAACGGATTTCGTCATCAAGCTGGGCAAGACCCTCCTCGCCTTTGATCGCAATTTCGGCCTCCTGTGGACGTACGAGAACCGCTGGAATGAGTATCCTCGACACGCCGCCTACATCCCAGCCATAGGAGATTTTGACGGTGACGGCCGGGATGAGGTCAACGGCGGGCTGTTCCTGCTGGATCATGATGGCCGTGTATTGTGGGAAGAGTACCTGGGAGACAATATGGACAGTGTCCTGGTCGAACCCTGGGATGCGGATTCGCCACCCAGAGCCATTGTCTCCGCGGGAGGCATGGTTCTGGATGAATCCGGCAGGCGGCTGTATGAGCTCGGACTCGAGGCCGTCCCCCATGGTCAGGAGATCCGTTGCGGCCGCTTTCACGCCGACAGCAACGACCGGGAACTGGTGATCCGCTACAACGGCCATCATCCGGACCTTCTCGTCGCCGGCCCCAATGGAATTCGCAGCCGCTTTCGTGTGGATGATTCACCCAATAATACGGGCCTGGAGAGCATTCGCTGGAACGGTGCCGGTGGTCCGGATCTCATCTACAGTCCTGCCGCCCTGTGGGATGGTGAAGGCAACCGGGCAGTGGCATTTCCTGGCCTGCCGCCGGCCAGTGGCGGAAAGATGGGTTGGTATCACTGCTTCCCAGCCAACGTCTGTGGTGACGATCGCGAGGAAGTCATCCTCTACGACCCGTATCAGGATCGCGTGCATATCTACACGCAGGAGCCACCGCAAGCCTCAGCCTATGGCGGCTACCGACACACACACCGTCAGTACAACACACGCCTGATCGACTGAGAAAGGACGCTTGTGGCCGTTCGGAAATTCCTGCTGATCTCCATCGATTGCCTGCGCTACGACGCGTTGAGTCGTACCAACCCGGACCTCGATACGCCGAAATTCGACGTACTCACACGCGACTACGCATTGGCAGACCGCTTCTTCGTCACGGCGCCGGCGACACGGCCATCACATACGTCTCTGTTCACCGGGCTCTACCCCTTTGAACACGGCCTCTTCGGGCAGACCTACCTGAAGATGTTTGACGGCGTGACCAACCTGATGCATCTACTGCAGCAACAGGGCTTTTCCGTCAGCGGCCATTCCGAGCGCCCCGACGTGTTTCGTTTCCTCGACTACGAAGCCTGTATCGGTCCCATGGATCCTGCTGCGCGCAATCAATGTCTGGGCTCGTTGGAGCCGGTGCTGGATGTGCTCGGCAGCGGCGGTGACGCACGGCAACTGCGCTTCCTGCACTTCTGGTATACACACGGCGGCTATGGTCTCAGTGGCATTGACCTGCAGCCGGGCCTGCAGGAACTGGTGCGCACGGGCCGCAAGGAAGAAGCACTGCGCTACTACTATGCTGCTGCTGTGCAGGTGCAGGAGTTTCGCATAACGGAGATCCTGAAGGAAATCGACCTGAACGAGTGGGCGGTCTTTCTCTTCGGCGATCACGGCGAAGGCTTTGATCCGGAGATCATGTCACATGGGGACCGGATTCATCAGAACGTCGTGCGTGTGCCGCTGCTGGCGCACCTGCCGTTGTCCGACTGGAAGCTGCCGGATGGCACGCTGTCGATGATCGATCTCTTTCCGACGATCTGTGATCTGGCCGGTGTGGATTGTGGCTACCGGGGTTACGGTCGCAGCCTCGTTGACGCCCAACCCCGGCAGGAGCGCTGGGTGCTGACCGAGCTGGACAGCCTGTACGGCGTGGGCTTCCTCAACCCCGGAAACCTGGAGGTAGAACACCGTCGCGTAACCTCTCGCCTTGCGATCGATGACAAGATTCTGGAGCGCAACCCGCAGGGCAGGCGGCAGTGGTCGATCAGCAATGGCGAAGTGCTGTTCCGGTACGACGAGACGAGCAGCGAATACGTCCTGCGTGACATGGCGACGGGACAGGACCTGTTGTGCTCCGATCCGGACCCCTTCCGGGCTCGATACCAGGGCCTGCTCGATGGCTCAGCCTATGTCGACCTGCGCGCCCAGAAGGAAACGGCTGAGGAGAAGGCGGTCCTGGAACAGCGGCTGAAGGATCTGGGATATCTGTGATCCAGCCAATGGGGCCGCGTATTTGAGCACTCGCTGGTCCCTGGGTTGATCGCAGCATGAGCGGCAGCCCGGGTGCTCCCGGTTCCTGCGGCAGAGCCCGTTAGAAGGCGCGCTGCACGAAAAAATCCAGCATCTCTCGTAGCAACTGGCGCTGGGGAGTCTCGGGGAGTACTTCCAGGAGACGCACGGCCTCCTCCCAGCGCTGGCGCGATTCTTGTTCAGCATAGGCGACGGCGCCATGCTCGTGGGCCAGAGAGATAACGCGCTCAATCTGTTCCTGCGTTGTGTCGTCGCGGTGTGCGTGTAGTACATCGAGAATCTCTGTGCGCTCTACCGCAGTACATTTGCGCAACAGATCGATGATGATCAGCGTGCGCTTGCCCTCGGCGATGTCCCCCCCACGTTCCTTGCCGTATGCCCCGGACGTGATGCCGGGCGCGGTTGCGGCATCACCCTCGGATGTCGTCAGGTTGAGCAGATCGTCTCGGATCTGAAAGGCAATGGCCATGGCCTCGCCAAAGTCGCCGATGGCCCGTCTCGACTCCGCCGAAGCTCCGGCGATGATCGCGCCCGCCGTGCAAGGACCCCGGCCGGTGTACCAACCCGTCTTCTTGCGCAACATCATCATGAATTCATCTTCGCTCGGCACGATGTGCCCACGAATCCAGCCAACGTCGTAAGCCTGTCCCTCAAAGGTCTCCCGAGAACCGTTGATCATCTCCTCGATGAGAGATAAGGTCGTTTCACAATCCAGGATCTGGCGGTTTGCGGCCAGCACCTCATAGACCTTTGCGTACAGTGCGTCACCGACGTTGATGCTCAATGGCACGCCGTGCAATCTGTGACTGCAGGGCTTGCCGCGACGCATCTCGGAGTCGTCTTCAATGTCGTCATGAAGCAGGGCGAAGGACTGGAACATCTCGAACGCCGCCGCAGTACGCACAGCCTTGCGAACGTCGCCACCCATGGCGGCACAGGAGAGCAGTACAAGAGCCGGCCGTGAGCGCTTGCCACCCCGTTCGGGATAGTCGCGCATCGGGCGATACATGAACTCTTCAGGCTCCTGCAAAGGCAGAAACGCAAAGAGCTCGGCCTCGATCAGAGGGATATGGGTCTCAAGAAACCCGCGTAATTCTGGGGAAACAGCCGACATTGCCGGAACGTAAGGCTTTTGCAGCGGCCCGGGGACGGGCTACGCGCCGCCCGTTGCCACTTTCAGACGATTGACAGCCCGCATGAGTGCGGCTTGGGCACGAGCCCGGTCGGCACTTTGGTTGGCAAGGTGCTCGCGGGCGCGGTCGAGTGAGGCCCGGGCACGATCTACATCGATCTCACTGTTGAATTCTGCGGTTTCAGCAAGGATCGTGACGCCTTCGCTGGAGACCTCCACAAAGCCACCGCTCGTCGCCAGGTGTCGCCGATCACCATCACCTGCGAAGTTGAGTTCGCCCGTCGTCAACGATGCCACCATGGCCGCATGATTTGCCAGCACACCGAAAGACCCTTCCGAGCCGGGGGCTCTCAGGCTGAGGACATCTCCCGAGAACAGTATCTGGGCGGGTGTGACAATCCGCAGATGGAAACTCGCTGGCATGACCTACAGCGTCCCGGCCTTCTCGAGGGCCTCGTCGATGGTTCCCACCATGCTGAAGGCTTGCTCGGGTACATCGTCGTGCTTGCCGGCGACGATCTCGCCGAAGCCGCGCACGGTGTCTTCCACCTTCACGTACTTGCCCTCCATGCCGGTGAACACCTGGGCGACAGTGAAGGGCTGCGTCAGGAAGAACTGAATCTTGCGGGCACGTGACACGACCAGCTTGTCCTCGTCCGAAAGCTCGTCGATCCCGAGGATGGCAATGATCTCTCGCAGGTCGCGGTAGCGCTGCAACACCTCCTGCACACGCTGGGTCACGTTGTAGTGCTCTTCGCCGACAACGCGCGGATCCAGAATGCGGGAACTTGATGCCAGTGGATCAACGGCTGGATAGAGCCCCTGGTCAGCCAGGGAGCGCTCGAGCACGATCCGGCCGTCAAGGTGGGCAAAGGCAGACACAACACCCGGATCCGTGTAGTCATCGGCGGGTACGTAGATCGCCTGCACTGAAGTGATGGAGCCACTCTTTGTGGTGGTGATGCGCTCTTGCAGGGCACCCATTTCCGTAGCCAGAGTCGGCTGGTAACCGACGGCCGAGGGCATACGTCCGAGCAGGGCCGAGACCTCGGCACCGGCAAGGATGAAACGGAAGATGTTATCGACGAAGAAGAGGACATCCTGGCCGCTTTCATCGCGGAAGTGCTCCGCGATGGTCAGTCCGGTAAGAGCGATCCGCTGGCGAGCCCCTGGTGGCTCATTCATCTGCCCAAAGACCATGGCCGTCTTGTCGATGACGCCCGACTCCTCCAGTTCACCGAGAAGATCGTTGCCTTCCCGCGTGCGCTCGCCGACGCCGGCAAACACCGAGTAGCCACCATGTCCGGAGGCCACGTTGTTGATCAGCTCCGTGAGGATCACCGTCTTGCCCACGCCGGCACCGCCGAAGAGTCCCAGCTTACCACCGCGGGAGAAGGGACAGACCAGATCCATCACCTTGATGCCGGTTTCCAGCATCTGGTCGGAGGTGACCTGATCCTGATGTGACGGCGGCGCCCGATGCAGTGGCCGACGCGGCGTATCGGCCGGCAATGGCCCTTTGCCGTCCGCCGGTTCACCGATCACGTTGAACAGGCGTCCCAGTGCATTCTCACCGACGGGAACCATGATCGGGGATCCCGTATCAACGACGCGGGCACCCCGCGCCAGACCATCTGTAGAATCCATGGCCACACAGCGGACCAGGCTTTCGCCAAGGTGCTGCTGTACTTCAAGAACCAGGCGTCCCTCGATCGGACTGTCCTCGGGATTGACCTCCAGGGCATTATTGATCGGCGGCAACTCACCACCGGAGAAGTCCACGTCAATGACGACGCCGATGATCTCTTTTACTGTTCCTTCTTTCATCCATCTACCTCAGGCAGTATGAGCGTACAAGGCCAGTGCGCTTAGTGCGCCACGGCCTCGGCGCCGCCAATGATATCCATCAGTTCCAGCGTAATGGAGCTCTGACGCTCCTTGTTCATCTCGCGGGTGAGTTCGTCAATCAGATCACCGGCGTTCTTCGTGGCGTTGTCCATCGACGTCATCTGCGCGGCGAAGAAGCCCGCATTTGTCGCCAGCAACGCGCTCCACACCTGAAAATTCACATGGCGCGGCACCAGGGCTTCGAGCAACTGCTCAGGATTGGGCTCGAAGATGTAGTCTTCAACTACTTGTCCCCCACCCTCTGGTGCATCCGCCACGATGGGTAGCAGTTGTTGCACGACGGGGATCTGGTTGGCTACCGAACGGAACTCGGAGAAGACCAGCAGTACGCGATCAACCCGGCCCTCGACGAAATCTGCCGTCACCTGCTGGGCGATGGTAGCGGCGTGGGCAAAGTCCAGATGGTGATAGACATCCGCGTGGTGGTGGGCCGCGTCAAAGCCGCGATTGCGGAGAAAATCCCGCCCCTTGCGGCCGACGGTGGTCAACTCAATATCGACGTCTTTATGGGCCTCAAGCTCAAGGCGGGCCCGGCGGCCGATATTTCCATTGAAGCCACCACATAGACCACGGTCAGCAGTTACAACCACCACGGCGAGCCGCTTGATGGGGCGCTGCTGAAACAATGGATGTGAATCGGAATCAATACTGCTCTGCAGTCGCCTCAGCATCAGATCCAACTGTTCGGCGTAGGGGCGAGCCGACTCGATCGCCTCCTGGGCGCGACGCATTTTGGCGGCGGCGACCATGTACATGGCGTTCGTGACACGCTGGATGTTCGTGATCGACGCGACACGCGTGCGCAGTTGTTTGAGGGTTGCCACGGATACTCGTCCCTAGTCCACTGACGGCCGGAAGGTGCTCTTGAAGGTCTCGATTGCCGTCTTCAACTGGGCCTTGGACGCATCGTTCAAGTCACGGGTGTCGCGAATCGTAGCCATCAACTCACCCTGACGATCACGCATGTAGCCGAGCAATTCTGCCTCAAAGCGGCGAATATCCGCCGTCCGCAGATCGAGGACATAGTTG
>CALFPI010000302.1 GCA_937919035.1 uncultured Gemmatimonadaceae bacterium | reverse complement strand
GCCGCGAAAATCCATGCGCGCCAGTGGATAGGCCGTCATCAGCGAAAACAACAGCGTACCGCCCACCACGAGGAAGGGAATCCACAGCGAGTTCTCAAAGTACAGGCCAAAATCCTCCTCACTCCACGCCACTACATAGTTCTCCCACTGGACGGTATCGGGTATGAACACGCGGCGCAGCGTTTCGCCTCGTGTCATGAATGAGGAGAGTAGCATCCATGCGAAGGGAAAGGCCGCCGCCAGTCCGGCTATGGTGAGACCGGCGTAGGTCAATGCCTGCGACAGTTGGGCATGGCGCCTGGATGGGTGCGGCACGGTCAATCTCCGTAGAACACGCGTCGCCCAAGGACCCGATTCTGCACGACCGTCAGCAGCAGGATGGCGACAAAGAGAATGAGGGCCAGCGCCGAGGCGTAGCCGGCGGTGTGGTACTGATAGATCTGATCGAAAATCAGTACGCTCACAACATCCACCGAATCCTGCGCACCGGGGGTGCGCATGATGTAGATGTGATTGAACGCTTTGAACGTGCCGATGACGGCAACAAGGCTGATGAAGAACAGCGCTGGCGAAATCAGCGGCAACGTGACGTGGCGGAACTGCTGCCAATGGCTGGCGCCATCGATGGCGGCAGCTTCAAAGTAGTGCGGCGGAATGGCGCTGAGACCAGCCAGCAGGATCACCGTGTCGTAGCCGATGTAGACCCAGATGTTGTAGAGCACGATGCAGACGAGGGCAAGACTCGGAAAAGCCGTGTCGATCCAGTCCGGATATCCGCCGCCACCCAGTCCCTGCAATATCAGGGCGGGAATCGTGCGGCTTTCGTGCAGCCAACGCTGGTCGGCGACGCCGAACATGCCCCAGAACCGATTGGCCAATGACCCTGGGTTGGGGCTGAAGATGGTGCGAAATACCACGGCCGTGGCGATCATGGGCGTGATGTAGGGCAGGAAGTACAGGATGCGGAAGAAGCCGCGTGCCGTCAGAATACGGAACAGCAGGTACGACAGCAGCATCGCCCCGGCGACCTCGAAAGGGATCGTGCCCAGGGCATAGAACAATGTCACCTTGAAGCCATTGAACAGACGCGGATCACCCGTCTGTGACATACCCACGAAGCCAACGATGCCGGTGACGGTTCCCGCCAGCAAAAGCCCCAGGCTGCCAAGTCGGTGGACGACGTCGTTGCCTCGGGATCGCACGGGCCTGGCCAACACCAGCAGTCCGATGCCGATGACCAGCGTCAGCAGCCAGACGGGATCGCCGATGGCCTTGGCGTAGTGCCGAAACCCAACAATCGACTCTTTCTTGATCCGCCAGCGATGCAGGCTGACATAGAAAGCGTAGCCGATGGGGAAGATGCCGAAGAGGCCCAGGACCAGAAGGGCCGGCGACATCAGAGCCCATGCCATAGTAGTGTCCGAACGGTGCCGTATCACAGTGGCAGGACGATAGCGGCAGTTGGCGCAATTGTCAACGTACTCAGGCAGTTACAACCGTTTTGGCCGATTCCGCGGTAACAGAAAGGGCCACCGTCGGGCCTACCGACGGTGGCCTGAGTTGTTGTCGGAATGGACGGCCGGCTAGCCGGCGTTGGCCTCAATCAGCACCTCGATCTTGACCTCGTCCCCCACGACACCTGCCGCATCGCTCCAGTGATCGACGCCGAACTCGGAGCGTTGCAGCACGATTTCGGTGGCCAGTCCGATCTGTTTCTTCTGGCTCTTCGGGTTGATCGCGGTGCCGAGAATCTCTACGGGCAGAGTAATGGTCTTGCTCACCCCCCGCATCGTCAGAGTGCCAGTGACATGGAGCAGGGTGTCACTCTTTTTTTCTACCTTCGTCGACTCGAAGGTGATGGTCGGATGCTTGTCGGCAAAGAAGAAGTCTTCGGTGCGCAAGTGGCCATCACGCTTCTCGTTGTCGGTGTTGATGCTGGCATCCTGGATCGTGCCCGACACTTTGGTTTGCCCGGGCTTGGCCGCATCGTACATGACCGTACCCGCAAAATCGCTGAAGCGTCCCTTGGTGCGGCCCACCATGTGCCGAATGCTGAAATCAACAGCTGAGTGGGTTGCATCAATGGTGTAGGTCTCGGCATCGGCGCCGCCCGCCAACAGCAGGATGACGGGGAGCGCCGCAAGGCGAAGGACACGCTTCATTTCAAACTCCTTGAGAATCATAGGGTAGGCACCGATGTGCGTTTGTATGAGCGTCGAATGTACCGATGGTGGATGGTCTCACAATGGCGCCGGCAGAACGCCAAACGCCCCCGAAGCATGCGGCTTCAGGGGCGCTTGGTTGTGGCTGCCCCCCAGGGATTCGAACCCCGATAGCGTGCTCCAGAGGCACGTGTCCTACCATTGAACGAGGGGGCATCAAAAACTGGCGGAGAGGGAGGGATTCGAACCCTCGGTACAGGTTACCCCATACAACAGCTTAGCAGGCTGCCACCTTCGGCCACTCGGTCACCTCTCCACTACTTTCACACGGGCTTTGGTACTGGCGGAGGGCGTGGGACTCGAACCCACAAGGGCGTGAGCCCGGCGGTTTTCAAGACCGCTGCCTTACCAATTAGGTCTAGCCCTCCAGACCCTGAAACCCAGACTCCTGAAACCCAGACTCCTGAACTCGCCGTTGCGAATCTCGTTGGCTGCCGACGCTTCCGCTCGGCTGAATATATCCCCCACGCCCGTGAGCGTCAACGGCGAAGCTGTCGGCAGAAATCCCGGTAACTGCCAGAATTTCCAACGGTATACAAGTACAAATTAGAGGCCGTTCACAGCTCCCTTACTCGTTGAAGTCGTCGTCGTCCGACGTGGCAGACTCCGGCTCAGCCCCGTCGTCATCTTCTTCTTCCAGCTCTTGCGCCGGCTCTGGCGACATTGCCGTAACTGGGGCCGTAACAGGGGCCGTACGTGCCGTCCCGGTTTCCTCGCCTGCTTCTTCCTCGCCGGCTTCCTCGGGGACCTCTTCCTCTTTCACCACGGGCGTCATGTCGATGACGCGATCGCCGCTGTCGACGTTGATCAACCTCACGCCCTGGGTGTTGCGCCCGATGCAGCTGATACCGGACACTGGCGTGCGGATCATGATGCCATTCTGCGTCACCATCATGACCTCATCGTCATCCTCCACAAGTTTGCAGGAGACGACGGGACCGTTGCGCTCAGAAACCTTGATGTCGATGACACCCATCGTACCGCGGCTCCGTTTGGGGTATTCAGTGACTTGCGTGCGTTTGCCAAAGCCATTTTCGCACACCGTCAACAGCGAACCCTCGCCGGTGAGAACGACCATCTCCACCGCTTCGTCGGTACCTCGTAGGTTGACACCCTTCACTCCTGTGGACACACGACCCATGGAGCGCACGTTGTCTTCGGCAAAACGCACCGCCTGACCATTGCGCGTGGCCAGCAGGATGTCCTGGCCAGGTTCGACGATGCCGGCGCCGATCAGATCGTCCCCCTCAAGAATCTTCAGGGCGATGATGCCATCCCGGCGGATATTGCCATAGGCAGACAACACCGTCTTCTTGACGATTCCCCGGCGTGTAGTCGTGAACAGATACTTGTCGTCTGTGAACTCATCGACGGCGACAACGGCACGGATCTCATCACCCTCGTCGATCTTGACGAGGTTGACCAGGGGCCTGCCGCGGGCCGTACGATCTGCCTCCGGTATGCGGTACACCTTCAGCCAGTGACATTGGCCCCGGGCTGTGAGGAAGAGGATGTACGAGTGTGTATTGGCAATAAACAGCCGCTCGACGAAGTCCTCATCCTTTGTGCGCATGCCCGTGACACCACGACCGCCGCGAGCCTGTGTACGGTATACCCGCGGGGCCATGCGCTTGATATATCCGGTGCGGGAAATGGTGACGACCATGTCCTCGCGTGCAATGAGATCCTCCATGTCGAATTCTTCTGTGGAGTAGACGATCTCAGTGCGGCGCGCATCGCCGAATTTCGTCCGGATGTCGGCAACTTCATCCTTGATGATCTGCATCTGCATGTCGTGGCTCTCGAGCACCGCCCGCAGGTGCTCGATGAGCGTCATCAATTCGTTGTACTCGTCCTCAATCTTCTCACGCTCAAGTCCCGTGAGCCGTTGCAGGGCCATCGCCAGGATCGCGTTGGCCTGGATTTCGGACAAGGCGAAGGCCTCCATCAGGCTGCCGCGAGCTTCCTCGGGATTGGCCGAAGCGCGGATCAACTGGATGATGGCGTCGATGTTGTCCAGCGCGATGCGCAGGCCCTCCAACACGTGGGCTCGAGCTTCGGCTTTACCCAGATCAAAGCGGGTGCGCCGCAGTACGACCTCGTGTCGGTGCGCCACGTAGTGTTCGAGCAACTGTTTGAGATTCAGCGTCTCCGGACGGCCGTCAACGATGGCGATCGCGTTGACACCAAAACTGAACTGCAGCATGGAATGCGTGAACAACTGATTGAGCACGACCTCATGCTGCGCATTGCGCTTCAACTCGATGACAATGCGCAGGCCGTCGCGCCCGGACTCGTCGCGGATGTTGGAGATGTCCTCGATGGTCTTGCCACGCACCAGCGCCGCCATCTTCTCCAGTAGTGTTGACTTGTCAACGAGGTACGGGATCTCCGTGACGACAATCTGTTCACGCCCATCACGTTGTTCTTCCACGTGGGTACGCGAACGCAGCTTGATGATGCCGCTGCCCGTACGGTAGGCGCGGTTTACGCCGCTCATGCCATAGATGACACCGCCCGTCGGGAAGTCAGGCGCCTTCACGTGCTCCATCAATGCATCAATATCGATGTCGGAGTCATCGATGAGAGCCGTCAACGCGTCACAGATTTCCGTCACGTTGTGGGGTGGCAGCTTGGTCGCGTAGGCAACGGAAATACCCACCGAACCGTTACACAGCAAGTTCGGGAAACGCGCGGGCAAGACCTGGGGCTCGGTCCGCGTCTCATCGTAGTTCTGCACCAGATCAACTGTGTCGCGGTCGATCTCGGCGAGCATTTCGACGGCAGCGTGACTCATGCGTGCTTCCGTGTAGCGCATGGCCGCCGGCGGGTAGCCATCAATGGAACCGAAGTTTCCCTGACCATCGACGAGGGGGTATCGAAGGCGGAAGTTCTGCGCCATATGTACCAGCGTCGGGTAGACGATGGCTTCACCGTGCGGGTGGTAGTTACCCGATGTGTCTCCGGCGATCTTGGCACACTTGCGGAAGCCACGACCCGGCGCCAGGTTGAGATCGTGCATGGCTACAAGGATGCGCCGTTGGGATGGCTTGAGACCATCTCTTACGTCGGGCAGCGCACGTGCTGTAATGGAACTCATGGCGTACGCGAGGTAGGCCGTCTTGAGTTCGTCCTGCACCTTCACTGGGATAATGCGGGGGTCTCGTTGTTCGAGCATTGGGTTTTTGTCAGATGTCTCGGGTTGGCAGGGATTCGTGCGCTAGACGTCCAGGAACTTTACCGACAGAGCGTTTTTTTCAATGAACGCACGTCGGGGTTCGACATGTTCACCCATCAGTAGTGTGAACATGTGCTCGGCCTCGACAGCGTCGTCAATATTGACGTGCAGCAATGTGCGCGTCTCGGGATTCATCGTTGTCTCCCACAATTGTTCGGGATTCATTTCTCCGAGGCCCTTGTAGCGCTGCACCATGATGCCTCGCGCGTCGCCGTCGCCCTTGAAGTCGGCGATGTACTCATCGCGTTCAGCTTCGCTGAAGGCATATCTTTCGCGCTTGCCGCGCTTGACCAGAAACAGGGGCGGCTGCGCCAGGTAGAGTTTGCCTTCGGAAATGATCTGCCGCAGATAGCGGAAGAAAAATGTCATCAACAAGGTGCGAATGTGCGCCCCGTCGACGTCTGCATCGGCCATGATGATGACCTTACCATAGCGCAATTTTTCGAGATTGAAATCCTCGCCGATGCCAACGCCGAGAGCCGCGATCAATGGCAGAAGTTTGTCGTTGCCGAGAACGCGATCGATACGAACCCTTTCGACATTGAGCATCTTGCCAAACATCGGCAGCACCGCCTGAAACTTCTGATCGCGAGCCTGGGCGGCGGAGCCACCGGCGGAGTCACCCTCTACCAGATAGATCTCGGTCTCTTCACGATCTCGACTCGAGCAGTCCGCCAACTTGCCAGGCAAGGAGGCGCCGTCAAGCACGCCCTTACGGCGTGTGAGTTCACGCGCCTTGCGGGCGGCATCCCGAGCTCGACCGGCTTCGATGATCTTGTTGATCACCCGCTTGGCCAAGTCCGGGTGTTCTTCCAGATACATGCTCAGGGCTTCGGATGTCAGGGACTGCACGAGGCCTTTGACGTCACTGTTGCCGAGCTTGGACTTTGTCTGACCTTCGAACTGCGGCTCCGGCAGTTTCACGCTGACCACCGCAGTCAGTCCCTCGCGGGCGTCTTCTCCGGACAGCACAAATTTGACACTCTTGAGCAAGTCCTCGCGCGTTGCATAACTGTTGATCGTCGTCGTCAGGGCAGCGCGGAAACCCACCAGATGTGTGCCACCCTCTACGGTCTTAATGTTGTTGGCATACGTGAAGACCGACTCCTGGTACGAGTCATTGTACTGCATGGCGATTTCCACACTGACGCCGTCGCGGTTGCCTTCCAGGTAGATCGGATCCGCGTGCAGGCAATTGCGACCCTCATTCAGAAAGGCGACGAACTGCACCACGCCCCCCTCGAAGTGATAGATGTCGGCTTTGCCTGACCGTTCGTCGTTGGCCCTGATCTCAAGGCCCTTGTTGAGAAAGGCCAATTCCCGCAGACGATGCGAGATCAGTTCGGAGTCGAAGATGATAGTCTCGAAGATGTCGGCATCCGGCATAAACCGAATGATCGTGCCAGTGGTTTCGGTTTCGCCAATGATATCCAGTTCGGTCTGCGGAATTCCTCGCGCATACTTCTGCCGGTAGACCTTGCCATTTTGCCGCACCTCGACCTCGAGCCATGCCGACAGTGCGTTGACGACGGAGCCGCCGACGCCGTGAAGTCCACCGGAGACCTGATAGGCTTTCTTGTCGAATTTGCCACCCGCATGCAGCATGGTCATGACAACTTCTACTCCGGACTTGCCTTCTCCTTCATGCATGCCAGTTGGGATGCCATGGCCGTCATCCTCGATGGTAACAGAGCCGTCGGCCAGGACGGTAACGTCGATGCGGGTGCAGCGGCCAGCCATGGCTTCGTCGACGCTGTTGTTGACGATTTCCTTGACCAGCTCATGGAGCCCGTTCTCACCCGTGTCACCGATGTACATGGCCGGGCGCTTGCGAACCCCCTCCAGGCCTTTCAGTACCTGGATGGCGTCGGAGCCGTAGTCATCCGGCTTGTTGGCGGTTGTCTCTGTCGCGCGGGGTTCAGTCACGTATGTGTTCCTCTTCCGTTATCGATCCACCCGGCCGCGTTCGGCCGTGGGGTTGACGAATACCAGGTCCCGTATGACGGTGCGTCCCAGTACAGCGTTGAGTCGTTGCAGCAGCTGCCTTTTGGAAAAACTCAGGTGCGTGCGCCAGACTCCGGACGGCACAGCCAACTCAAGTTTGCCACGATGCACCCGGATGGCGCGGGCGCGTTCCGCCAATCGGGGTCCTGCGATGTCCTCCCAGGCCAACAATGCTTGTGCGTCGCGCACCCGATCGGCAATTCCAAGATCCTGCAGGACGCCGTCAATGAGTGTACCAACAACTCGTGCTTGCTCATCGGTGACGGCCATACGTGGCAATGGCCCGGGACCCTTGGGGCGCGGCCGTTCAATATTCAATGGGTCAGCTCGATGCGCTGATAGTGCGACGGGATGTCATCACCCGGGTTTCTTGGCGCCGTCAGGATCACCTGATCGAATTCTTCCGCCAGGGTCAGCAATTGCTGCGCGCGCATCTCGTCGAGCTCAGAAAACACATCATCAAAAAGCAGCACTGGCTGATGCCCGCTGCGCGTCTCGAGGTAGCGCGATTCGGCCATCTTCCAGGACAGGAGAATGCTCTTCAGCTGACCCTGAGAGCCGTAGGTTTCTGCTGACTCTCCGTCGAGCGTGAAACCAAACGAGTCGCGGTGTGGGCCGGCCAGCGTGTAACCCGCCCGTTGTTCTTTGACCGGCTCCGCGTGCAGTTGCTGCAGGAATATCGTGCGGAGTTCATCTGTGGACGGGATCGCCGCGACCGTTGCGGGAAGTTCGGCGTCCTGGTATCTGATACCGGCCTGTTCGCGACCGGTAGAAAAGCCGCTGTAGCAGCTTGTCAAAGTTGGTGCGAGCTCAACGAGGGCCTCCAGACGTGAGCGGCGGATGGCAGCCCCCGGCTCTGCCAGTTGATTGGCCCAGACATCCGCTTCGGCGGCATCGGCGCGCCGTTGGCCCAATTGGCGGAGGAAGTGATTCCGCTGCGTCAACACGCGTCCGTAGCGTTGCAGGTTCTGCAGATAGGTGCTGTATGCCTGGGAAATGAGAATGTCGAGCAAGCGTCGACGCTGAGCGCTGAATTGTAGCACCAGTGCAACGTCTTCTGGAGCAAAATGCACGGTGTTGAACTGGCTCACCAGTTCTGACACGCGCTGCAGGGGGGCTCCGTCAAGAAAGACACGCTTGCCCTCCTCGGCACTGTAGAACACACGTGCCTGATGTTGCCGCTTCCCATCGTCCCACATACCGCGGATATCGAACCAAGTACCGTTGTGGGGGATGGCCTGCTGATCACGGGCTCCCCGAATGGACTTGCCAAGAGATAGATAGGAAATCGCTTCCAGAATATTGCTCTTCCCGCGGCCGTTGTCGCCGATGATCAGGGCCCCGCCGGCCCCAAGATCGAGGTCAAGGTGGTCGAAATTGCGAAACGGGCGAAGCTGGAGCTGGCAGATACGCACTCCTCACCGCGCCAACTGGCCCGACCGGGCCTCAGGCGCTCGGCCGCATCGGCATGAGCAGGTAGTAGGAATCTTCGCCGTCGAGTTGTTCGGCTGGTCGCACTACGGCGGCGGTAACGGAGTCACGCAGGTCGAGGATGACTTCCTCCGAACCCAGTTTTCGCAGGATTTCCATCAGGTAATGCGCGTTGTACGCGACCTCGATTTCATCCGATCGATAGTCTGCGGGGATTACCTCGCGCGCCTCACCGCCGAGTTCCTGACTGGAGGTGGTCATCTCAACCATCGCCTCTTTTAGTTGCAGGCGAACTTGGTGCGTATATGAGCTGGAGAGGATGGACACGCGGCGTAGAGCGGGCAACAGTTGGTCCACCGGAATGGTCATCCGCTTGTCATTATCCCTGGGGACAACCTGTTCATAGTCGACGTAGGGGCCCTCGATCAGTCGTGAAAGCAACTGCGTGTCCCCGATCTGAAACATTACCTGGCTCTCGCCAAGTACCACTTGTGTAAGGCTGTCAGGATCTTCGAGCAATTTTGCCAGTTCATGGCACGCCTGTGGAGGCAAAATAACCTCGGCCGATCCCTGAATCCCCTGCCCAGATTCCCAGGTCTTGCGGAATTCTGCGAGACGACTTCCATCCGTCGCGACCATTACCATCAACTCAGGCTCAATCCGCCAGAGTACTCCATTGAGCACCGGGCGGGTCTCGTCACGAGATACCGCGAAACTGGTCTTTTCGATCATGGTGCGTAACAGGGCACCGTCAAGTCCCGAGCCCTTTCCGAATGGCAGGGTCAGGCCTTCCAGCGTTTCTGGTATTTCAGGAAATTCATCCGGGGATGTCGCCGAGAGTGAATAACGCCCTTCCCCACTTGTGGGACCGAGTCGCCCTGACAGTACGACGCGACCATCTTCCAAGGACAGACTCAGGACCGCGTCCGGCCATTCCCTGACAATGCCAGACAACGTCTTTGCTGGCACCATTAGGCGACCAGGAACCTCGACGGTCGCCACAACCCGTGTGCGAATTGACAGATCCAGGTCTGTTGCGGAGAGCGTCAGGTGATCCCCGTCTGCCTCCAGCAACACGTTGGCCAGTACTGGCTGTGCGGGTTTGCTGGCGACCGCGTCCAGGACCGTATTCAGGCCCCGCCAGAGTTCATTTCGATCAAGGGTCAATTTCATAGTGAGTCCACCTGGATCTGGCGCACGGCTAACGGCGTGTTCTGTGGCAGAGTCTGTTGGGGTGGGCCCACCAAAGTACCGGTGGACCGCTCTCGAACGGGCAATGTAAAATGAGCCACCGGGGAGAGGTCCCCAGGTCTGTTTGCCGGGTGCCAAAATCTAATAGGCCGCAGCCCTTCATAATCTTCCAATTATAGGTTTATCGGTATGGCATGTCAAACGCTGAGACGGCCTACACGGTGCCTCTGGCCAAGGCTGAGGACGGCTTTTGTCCACAGCTGTACTAGTGCTTTTAGATAAGTCTCTCAAGAGGTTGAATCAGATACTTGTACTAGTAGTGCTGTGGGTATGTTGATAAGTGTAGATTCTCATTAAGGGAAGTGGAGGTAAGGTATTATGTTTGTTGACGTTGCCGTTTAACGAAAAAGCCCCTTGTTAGCGATATAGCCAGTGGATAAACGGAAAGAGTTTTGTGGTTGCCAACCGCTTTCAACAGCGAAGGACGAAATTTGACTTATCCACAGTACTATCCACAGAGTTAGCGGCGTGTTTCAACAGCAATTTTCGCTGTGTTGTGGATAGCTTGAGCAGCTCTGGTTCAGTGGGATTCCTGCTGCTTGATTTCGTCAGAAAGTGAGGCGACGACACGGGCAAATGCGGGATCCTCTCGACATTTTCTGTCCACGGTCTGGACTGCGTGGACGACCGTGCTGTGATCCCGGTTGCCGAAGTGTAGGCCGATAATCTTGAGGGGACTTTTTGTGTGGCGTTTGGCCAGATACATGGCGATCTGGCGGGGGGAGGAGACATCCTGTTTACGTGTCTTGCCGATGAGTAGTTCCGGGGTAAGGTCAAAATGGTTGGCAACCATCTTCTGGATGCCCTCAATAGACAGATGTGAGCGTTGCTGTGTGCTGCGTTCCTTGACGATTCTCCGCGCAGCATCAACACTCAATTCCGCCTGATTGACAGCGCAGTAGGCCATAATATGGTTCAGCGCGCCCTCGAGCTCGCGGATGTTGGAACTGATGTAGTTTCCCAGGAATGTTGCGACATCGTCCGGTAGGAGAATACCGTTGATTTCTGCTTTCTTTTGTAGAATGGCAATACGGGTTTCCAGGTCCGGAGCTTCAATACTGGTAACCAATCCCCACTGGAACCGGGAGATGAGGCGTTCCTCGAGGCCTTCCAATTCACCAGGAGGGCTGTCACAGGTCATGACGATCTGTTTGCCACTCTGGTGTAAGGTATTGAAGGTGTGGAAGAACTCGTTCTGGGTGTGTTCGCCGCGAATCAGGAACTGGATATCATCGACGAGCAGGATATCGGCCGAACGGTACAGGTGTTGGAATTCGGCAGCGTTCTGTTTCCGCAGAGACTCGATGAAGTCACTCATAAACTTCTCAGAGGGAACGTAGACGACCTTGAGGCCTGTTTCGGTGGCCAAAGCATGGTGGCCTATGGCCTGCAGCAGATGGGTCTTGCCGAGGCCGACGCCACCATAGATCACCAATGGATTGAACTGGGTTTTGCCTGGTGATTGTGCCACCGCTTGAGAGGCAGCATGGGCGAACCGGTTGCCCTCTCCTACAACAAACATCTCGAATAGATAACGCTCATTGAGTGGGACATGGGAGAGGGGCCCATTGTTGGTAGCGGCAACGGCCGTGTCGAAAATCGGGCGAGACGGGGCAGCTGGAGGGGCCGACTCAACGACCCGTTCTGAAGTTTGCGTGGCCGGTTCTATTGCCGATGCTGCCTCAGGTCGTGTCATTGGCCCGGTCTCATGGGCAACAACAAAACTAACCTGGGGTGAGAGCCGCGTTTCTTCGTCAACGACAGAGACGATCAGGGACAGATAATTGCTCTCAACAAAATGGGCGAAGTAGGAACTGGACACTTCAATTTCAAGAAGTTCGGCGTTGAATTGGCGGGCCGTGGTTGGGCGAAACCAAGTGTTGAAGCTCTGGGCGCGAACGCGCCGCTCGATGTTGAGCAGGCACTGGGCCCACAACTCTTGCGCATCCTGCGACATGATGTACCGACCGAGGGGAGGGGAGGTCGTAAAGACGAAATCAGGCGTCGCGAAACCATCAACGGATGGGGTGAAGATAGGATGATGGTCACACGGGTCTGAAGGGCGCGCTAGGGTATGGATCTCCCAGCAGGTCGTCAAGAAGCCAGAGCCAAAGAGGGCGAGGGCAGTCAAGCGCAAGTGGATGCTGCACAGGGGGCTTGGATAAATTGACAGTCTGTAGAAAAGAGACTACTTTCCTTGGTTTCAGTCCGGCCCATCCGCCGGATCTCCCCTGTTTACCACTGATAAGGTTCACATCCTGTGAAGCGTACCTACCAACCCAGTCGTCGACGCCGGAAGAACAAGCACGGATTCCGTAAGCGCATGCAGACTCCGGGTGGCCGCGCGGTCCTCAACCGCCGCCGCCGTCGGGGCCGTAAGCGCCTCGCCGTCTGATCTAACCCAGTCGTATTCCTTCGCCGGAGATGTGGCATGTCGTGGACGAAGGGCCAGCTTCTTTGGGTTCGCACAGGTCGTGAACCTGGGGGCGTCATCTTCGTGCTACGCAAGCGGCTCGGTAAAGCGGTCCTACGCAATCGCCTGAAACGGCGTCTGAGGCATGTCTGCCGAGAGTTGCACATACCGGCAGATGAGAGTCTCGTTGTGCTTGCACAGCAACAAGCCGCGTCCTGTTCGTTCGAACGATTGCGAATCGAGTTGACGCAGCTTGTCGCCGGATTGTGGCAAGGTAAGTCACTTCCGTGACGTCCGTGCTCATCTGGACGATTCGATTGTATCAAGTGGCGTTGTCGCCCTTGTTGCCGGCTCGATGCCGGTTTCAACCTACCTGCTCTGATTACGCCCTCGAGGCGATCCGTCGATATGGACCGGTAAAAGGTCTGTGGCGCGGCTTGCTTCGTATGGGACGCTGTCACCCATTCGGTGGCAGCGGTTTCGATCCTGTCGAATGACAACCTCCGGAGTAGCCCCTAGCTGATGGACGACAAGCGGACTCTCATCGCCTTCTTGCTGGTTGGTGTCATCTTTCTGGTGATGCCCTACTACTACGAGATCATGGGAATTGCTCAACCACAGGCCGTTCCTGATTCTGTTGCTGAAGCTCGCAGAGATTCTGCAGGGAGCAGGCAGGAAGCGAGCAAACAGCGGCGGGATGTGGATGTTGAGAGCACACCCGTACCGGTTAGTAGCCCGTCTTCTGCCTGGCGGCCGGAGTCGGTGGGTGATGTGACGGGCGACTCGGCCGGCGTGGAGCGGCTGGTCGAGATTCTCACTCCACAGCAAAGGTTGGTCGTATCCACCGCCGGCGGCGACTTGGTCAGCGTGCAGCTGCGGTCCTACGATCGGGCCCACGGCGGCCCGGTGGAATTGCTGACCGAGTTCGGTCAAGGTCTGGTACTGACGCTTGAGTCTGAGACGGGACGGGGCCAGAGTCTGGATCTGAGCGATGTGCACTTTGAGCCGGACAGGGAGAGTCTTGTCGTAGAGGCCGATGGTGAGGGCCAGTTGCGGCTGCGGGCGGATTTGGGCAATGGTCAGTCTGTGGTCAAGACCCTGACGGTGCATGGCAGCGGCTTCGGTATCGATGTGGGTATCAAGCTCCAGGGCTTCGACGAGGGCACTGTGGTATTTGCCCATTGGCTGGGTGGAATCGCCCTGGCAGAGCGCGATGCGGCGCAGGACCTGACGGTGATGAAAGCGCTGGCGTACCTGAATGACAGCGTGATCGACCTTCAGGTTGATGAGGATGACGAGGCAGAGTCGCAGGATGAGCGCGGCGATGTCCGGTGGGCGGGTCTGCGGAGTAAGTACTTCTCGGTACTGTTGTCTCCTACAATCGAGGCGCGTCATCGAGTGGTCCTGAAAGGGCGGCCGATTGTAGATGAGCCCTTCAGGGATTATGAGTTTGCCCTCGGCACGCGGTGGGGAGATGTGGAATCCGGGGAGTGGCAGCTGTTGCTCTACGCCGGCCCGCTGATGCTGGAGGAAGTAGCCAGCTATGAGCGTGACTTCGCTTTGGTAATGGATCTTGGTTTCCCTGTGATTCGTGACATTGCGAAGTTCTTACTCCACGTGTTCGCCGCCGCCTACCAGTTTATCCCGAACTATGGCTGGGTCATCGTCGCATTTGGTGTCACGGTTAAGATTCTGGTCTATCCGTTGACACACAAATCGTATGAGTCAGCGGCGAAGATGCAGGAGGTTCAGCCCAAGTTGGCGGCCCTGCGGGAGAAGCACAAAAACAACAATCAAAAGCTCAGCCAAGAAACCATGAAGCTCTACAAAGAGGAGGGGGTCAATCCCCTCGGTGGCTGTCTGCCGATGGTTTTCCAGATGCCCATCTTCTTTGCGCTGTATCAGGTCTTCTCCAGCGCCATTCAGTTGCGGCAGGCGCCCTGGATGTTCTGGGTTACGGATCTATCGTTGCCCGATGCTGTCGGCATTGCCGGCTTTGACCTGCATGTGCTGCCGTTGCTCATGTCAGGCGCGATGTTCTTCCAGTCGAAGATGACAATGAAGGACCCCAAGCAGGCGGCGCTGGTCTATTTGATGCCCGTAGTGATGGTGTTCATTATGTGGAGTTTTTCCTCCGGGCTCGTGCTCTACTGGACCGTGTTTAATGTGATGCAGATTGGCCAACAGGTGTTGACCAATCATCTGAAGGAGAAGAAGCAGTTGAGGATGGCCGGTGCAGCGGACCGCAAGTAGGGCGGACGTGGCGCCCTCGCGATAGTATGGGCGCCAGCGACACCGCCACAATCATAGCAGTGAGTACTCCGCCCGGTCAGGGTGGCGTGGGGCTTATACGCATCAGCGGGCCCCAAGCCCTGCTGATCGGGCGGCAGCTTTTTGTCGCCGAACCCGTGCTCGGCAGGCGGGTGCGGCACGTCACGCTCGGCCGAGTGGTAGATGACGGCGGGCGGCCGCTGGACGCAGCCTTGGCGTGGTTTCTTGCGGGCCCCTCTTCCTATACAGGCGAAGATGTTGTGGAAATCAGCACCCATGGCAGCACGGCTGTGCTGGAGGCCGTGGTAGATCGAGGACGGCGTCTGGGGGCGCGACTGGCCCAACCGGGAGAGTTTACCCGCCGAGCCTTCCTCAATGGGCGGATGGACCTGCTGCAGGCGGAGGCTGTCGTTGATGTGATTCAGGCACAGAGTGAGGGCAGCCTGCAAACGGCATATGGGGTGCTCGGGGGGCAATTGAGTGCTCGCGTGCGGCGGATGCGGGACGGATTGATAGATGCCTTGGCGCGTCTGGAGTCTATGTTGGATTTCTCTGAGGATGTGTCGGCGGAGGACGTCGGCAACGTAGCAGCGGCGATCGCCGAAGTGCTGGAGAGTGCGACGGCGCTGGTGGACTCCTTCAAGGGGGCGCGGTCGAGAATGGTGGGGTTCAGCGTGGTCCTGGTTGGGCGTCCCAATGCAGGCAAGTCGACACTGTTTAATAGTCTGCTCGGCGAAGATCGATCCATTGTCACCGATGTACCGGGAACAACGCGAGACTGGGTCGAGGGCCGGGTGAATTGGGCCGGCGAGACGGTGAGGCTCATCGACACCGCGGGACTTCGGCAGACCAATGACCCCGTTGAGGCGGCAGGCGTCAGCAGGACGCAGTCGCAGATCGAGACTGCCGATCTTGTGGTTCAAGTGATTGACGCAGCATCCGAGCCTCTCGAGGAGTTGATTCCCGCGTGCCAAGCAACAAGGCAGACCGTGCGGGTCTACAGTAAGGGCGATATACAGAGCGGGCAGGCGCGGCAGCCGGGGGATCTTGTTGTGTCGGCACATACGGGGCTGGGTATGGCGGAACTGCGCGAGACCATCCTGGGCAGATTGCCACGCGGCGGCGATACAACGGAAGGCGGTCCGGTCCGCGAAAGACACAGAGACGCCCTGATGGCGATTGCCGAGGCCGCGCGGCGAGCCGAGGCCGAAGTGTTGTCTGGAGGCCCGCTGGAACTGGCAGCAGCAGAATTGCAAAACAGCCTGGGACACGTCGGACAACTTCTCGGCGAAGAAGTCGAGGAAGCCGTGCTAGACCGGATATTTTCTGAGTTCTGCATCGGCAAGTAGAAAGTGTTCCACGTGGAACATAACACGCGGAGTGCCTATCGTTGTCCCGCTGTTGCTGGTCGAAATGTTCCACGTGGAACAAACCCCCCCGCGAGGCCTAGTGTGAGTCATCTCCCCGCCGGACGCGCCCCTGTGGTCCAGAGGCAACTGGATCGTTATATGGCTTTGGTTCGCCAATGGGCCCCCCGGGTCAATCTGGTCGCAATTCCAGACTTGTCGGTGTTCATGGAGCGGCATGTTGCTCCCGCTCTTGGCCTTGTCTCGATAATAAAGTCACTGCCCCATGCTCGTCTGTTGGATGTAGGATCTGGTGCCGGACTGCCCGGCATTCCTCTCGCAATTGCTTTACCTGGGTCCACCGTTGTTCTCGTTGAAAGCAGGCGTCGCCGTGCCAACTTCCTCAAACACGCAGTGCGAACGCTTGGCCTGGTAAACACAAGCGTCGTATGCACACGGGTAGAAGAGTGGGAGGCACCCGCGCCTTTCGATTTCGTCATCTCTCGCGCCGTGACGGGCTTGGGAACCTTGGCATCATTGACGTCCCACTGCCTGTCTCCAGCAGGGTTCCTCATCGTCACCACAGGACCGGATTCCAATCGGCGCACCCGTGGAATGCGCTCCTTTGTAAAGGTTCTCTGCAACTCACAACAACCAGCTCAGGCGCTTATTGCCCATCCGATCAGGGCGTCATGAGACGCCGCCAAGCTTGTGGAAAGCGCTGTGGACGACGAATCCAGCGACTCAGTTATCCACCGTTATCCACAGCTCGTTTGTGGATAAGTCCCACCGTCATTCGCTGCCCCTATTTCATTCGCCCCCTGTCCATTGTCCAGGGAACTCAAGGCTCGTACGCAGACATTGTCCACAGGACCAAGGAAAAAACGTGGACAAAGCCCCAGGTGCCCGATCCTGTGCTTTTCGTGGTGGACAACCTGCGACTTGCAGCGTCCAAACCCCGGACACTATATTCACATCCTGCCCCTAATCTTACCGCCGGTGTCCTCACGTCGAACTCGCGGTTCCCCCAACCTTCGGTCCGCCCACTTGTTGGTATCCCAACTTAAGTCGTTCGCAACCAGAATCCTGCGTCCCGTAGCGCAGATGTTCATTCGCGTTGGCTTCCGACCGGACTGGCTTACTTTGATTGGCTTGTCGCTCAACATGGTCGCGACAGCCTTCTTTGCCATGGCCGAACTACGCTGGGGTGCGGCCATCATGCTCTTTGCAGGGATCTGTGACATCCTTGATGGCCAGGTGGCAAGAGAGGGCCGTAGTGAGACCAAGTTCGGCGCTCTGTTGGATTCCACCACGGATCGCTACTCGGAGATCTTCCTCTACTTTGGCATCGGTGCCTACCTGGTGCGCGGCGGTGAGTGGATGATCAGCGGGGTTCTCTTTTTCGCCTTGTCAGGCTCCCTTATGGTCAGTTACGTCCGCGCCCGCGCCGAGGGCCTGGGTGAGGACTGCAAGGTTGGATTCATGCAACGGCCCGAACGGTTGGTTGCACTCGCAGTGGGTGGCTTGATCGGCCACGAGGGTCTCGTCTTCGTCCTCGTCGTTCTTGCAGTTACCACCAACTATACCGTCGTCGAACGCCTCGCCTATATTCGCAACAAGCTCAAAGCCGCACCGGCCCAGGCCTCCGGACCATAGCTACCCCGCCCTGTCGGCGCAGAGTCCCCAACAAGATACTGTGGCCCCCAAACGTTTCATGCACTCGACCCGGACGCGAGGCAATCCGTGCAACCCTTGTTCATAGTCTTTGAGGGCATCGACGGCGCCGGCACAACTACCCAATGCAACCGTCTGTGCGAACGTCTGCGAGACGCCGGACACGAAATTGTCCAAACGAGAGAACCCGGGGGAACAGAAGCGGGCGAGAAGATTCGCGCCTTGCTCCTGGATCCTGCGTTCGCCTGTCTGGATCACCGAGCCGAACTTCTTCTGTACGCGGCCTGCCGCCGGCAACTCGTGGCGCAAATCCTGCAGCCGGCACTTTCGGGCCATAAGCCCGTCATAAGCGACAGATATACGTGTTCGTCACTTGCCTATCAGGGCATCGCGCGCGGTCTCGGTTTGCCTCTGGTCCGGCAGATCAACGCTGTAGCTACAGCGGGCCTGGATGCCGATTTGACGATCTTCCTTGATTTGGACGTCCATACTGCCCTGACAAGACGAAACAAGCGCTCTGGCGGCGTCGAAGATCGAATGGAGCAGGCAGGCGCTGGCTTTCAGGCCCGTGTACGTGAGGGCTACCTGGAACTGGCGCGCGAGCATCCCGAGAAGAGTCTCCTGCTGGATGCTGCCGAGACGGAAGAGACGCTCTCCCTGCAGGTATATAAGGCGCTGATCAGTCGCTTCCCGCATTTCCCGTATCGGATTTCAGCCTAAAATGACAGACAACGCCTCTATGCTACGGACCGGGTGGCTTCTTCGCCCCCGGACACCCGCTTTTGTGTTTTTTGCCGTCCTGCTTTTCCACCCCTGTCTTGCCGCTTATGCCGAACACGCTGATGGCTATGCTGAGGTAAATCGCAGCTGGGACCGGTTCGGATCTGTTTATAGCCGGGTGGTGGAGAACTACTATGCCCCGGTCGACCACGGAAAAATCATGGGTGCCGCCATTGAGGGCATGCTTCGGCAGCTGGACGCGTATAGCCAGTTCTACGATGAAGAGGCACTGCGCCAGTTGCGACAGGACACTACTGGCAAGTTTGCCGGGCTCGGGATTACGGTGGGTGTCATGAATCAGCATCCAGTGGTTATCGCCCCCATTGAAGGCACACCGGCGGCTCGGTCTGGCATCCTGCCGGGCGATCTGATCGTGGCAATTGAAGGCCGTGACACATACGGCATGACTCTGGAAGCCGTAGTAAACGAACTCCGGGGCGACGCGGGCACCGCCGTTCGAATCACCCTCGATCGTCCGGGAGTCCTGGAAAACTGGGATGCTGTGATCGTCCGTGAGGTGATCAAAATCAAGAGTGTCGCCGTTGTCGATGAATTGCTTCCTGGCATCGGCTATATCAGCATGCGACAGACGCGCTTTTCTGAAGACACGTCAGCCGAAATGGAAGCCGGAATCGAACAGCTGTTAGCCCGTGGTGTGACGGGCCTCATCCTTGACCTACGAGGCAATCCTGGCGGCCTGCTGAGTCAAGCCGAGGAGGTAGCTGATCTATTTTTACCCAGGGGCGCTCCCATCGTGTCTGTCCGTGAACGAGCTGGTCGGAACCAGGAGACCCGGGTTTCGCAGAGACGCCCCCCCGCCGAGACGCTCCCTCTGATTGTGTTGATCGATGGAGGCAGCGCCAGCGCCTCAGAGATTGTCGCAGGTGCCATGCAGGACAACGATCGGGGCCTGGTTCTCGGCACTACTTCCTTCGGCAAAGGATCGGTGCAGACGATCTTTGATCTGCGCGAGCAGGATAAATCTGCCCTCAAGCTGACAACCGCACTTTACTACACGCCCAGCGGTCGCAGCATTCACCGTGAGTCTCTTACCGCCATCCCCGATCCGGCTACGCAGATCGCCTTCGGTGACATACGGGTCCCGGCGGGGCAACTGTTCTCGCTGTTGTTCCAGGCGACCGATGAAGCATCCGCTGCCAACCAACTGCGGGCGCGCTTCGATTTCGACCAGGACCTCGCCAGCCAGGTTCTGGATACGCCATTGCGGACCCT
>CALFPI010000301.1 GCA_937919035.1 uncultured Gemmatimonadaceae bacterium | reverse complement strand
GATCGATGCGGAACGAATTGCCTCGGACGGACTGCAGCTCTACCTCGACAGAGAGCAACAGGTCAAATCCCGTTGGCTCGACGAAATCGCTGCGGCCTCGTCGACGTCCATGCTCATCCAGCTGGGCGGGCCTGCGTACCTGACAGAGGCAGCGGCAGCAACCCTGGGAGAGGAGCGTGCCCTGTCTCTCCGATTCCCCTTCCCCGAGAGCCAGGCGCTGCATGAGTACTACACGGGACTGGCCGCCGAGATTGTCACCCACCTGCATGCGTGGAAATTGGCGATGGATCCAGCGACGGTGACCTCCGAGTTGTGGGGGGAGTCCTTCGAGGGTTGCGTCCCGGGGTATGGTGGCGCCTTCGCCCAGTATCTGGGCCTGTTGCAGGCACCGAAGATGCGCTTCGAGATGACCGTGTATGACTCGCGCTTTCTATGCCAGGCCCGCCGTACCGAGACCGTCGCTGTAGCGGGCAGCGATGTGGAAGCCTGGCTCTTTGAGTGCCACGACGGCACGGGGGCACTGACCTTTCAGTCACGCCGCACGGCGCAGTGGCTGGACACACGCGTCGTACGGCTGCAGCTGCACGACCGCCGCCATCAGTTGTGTGACAAGCTCGGTCACACCCTGTGGCCCGAGACGCCCTGGACCAAGGGCAAGGCCGAAACCGAGCAGCAGGTGTCGGTGCCGATGAAGTCGTGGATCTCGCGCTGGGTACGGGGGATCGGTACCGACTTCGAAACGTTTCGGACCGTTGCGCAGACGGCACGGATCGACTGCTCGAAAACAGGCTTCCCGCGACCGATTCCACCGGTTTGAACTTCAATCTTGCGTTTTCCTGCAAGAATGATACTTTCTCTCTATTGAATCTGGCTTTCGCGCGCAAGATTCCCACAAAACGCGTGTAACATACAGTTATTCCAAATAGATAGGCATCTACGCCATGACCGATCCGGCCGCCACGCCCGCCCCGGAAGCAGCCCTGAGCGATACCGAGGTCCTCGAACAGTTCGCCCAACGCGACTACAAAGAGGGCTTCTACACCGACGTCGAGTCCGACTCTGCGCCCCCGGGTCTCAGTGAGGAGACCATCGCCTTCATCTCGAAGAAGAAACAGGAGCCCGCATGGCTCCTGGAGTGGCGCCTCAAGGCCTATCACACGTGGCTGAAGATGGAGGACCCGACGCAGCGTCCGGCGCCGGAGCAGTGGGCCATGGTCCACTACCCAAAAATCGACTACCAGGCCATCTCCTACTTCTCCGCGCCGAAAACGGTCTCTCTGGACAGCCTCGACCAGGTCGATCCGGAGATCCTGGCGACGTACAACAAACTTGGCATTCCGCTGGAGGAGCAGAAGATGCTCTCCGGCGTTGCCGTTGATGCCGTATTCGACTCGGTGTCGGTGGCAACCACCTTCAAGGACAAACTCGCCGAGGTCGGTATCATCTTCGGCTCTTTCAGCGACGCCGTGAAGCAGCACCCGGAACTGGTGCGCAAGTATCTGGGATCCGTCGTGCCCACGGGTGACAACTACTATGCCGCCCTCAATTCGGCGGTCTTTACCGATGGCTCCTTCGTCTATATCCCTGAGGGTGTGCGTTGCCCGATGGAGTTGTCCACGTACTTCCGCATCAACGCCGCCAACACGGGACAGTTCGAACGCACCCTGATCATCGCCGACAAGGGCAGTTACGTCAGCTATCTCGAAGGCTGCACGGCGCCCATGCGCGACGAGAACCAGCTGCACGCTGCCGTCGTCGAACTGGTTGCCCTCGATGATGCCAAGATCAAATACTCCACCATCCAGAACTGGTACCCCGGCAACAAGGAGGGTGTCGGTGGCATCTACAACTTCGTCACCAAACGTGGCGCCTGCCGTGGCGATCGCTCGAAGATCAGCTGGACCCAGGTCGAGACAGGTTCCGCCATCACCTGGAAATACCCCAGCTGTATCCTGCAGGGAGACGACAGCGTCGGTGAGTTCTACTCGGTCGCCGTGACCTCCGGCAGACAGCAGGCCGATACCGGCACGAAGATGATCCACCTGGGACGCAACACCAAAAGTACCGTCATCTCCAAGGGCATCTCGGCCATGAACGGCCAGAACGTCTACCGCGGCGCTATTCAGATGCAGAAGCGCGCCACCGGCGCAAGAAATTTCACCCAGTGCGACTCCATGCTCATCGGCGATCAGTGCGGGGCCCACACCTTCCCCTACATCACCGTGCGCAACCCGAGCAGCACCGTGGAGCACGAAGCCAGCACCAGCAAGATCGGCGAAGACCAGATCTTCTACTGCAACCAGCGCGGCTTGAGTACCGAAGACGCCGTCAGCATGATCGTCAACGGCTTCTGTAAAGAAGTATTGAAAGAACTGCCCATGGAATTCGCCGTAGAAGCGACCAAGCTGTTGGGCATCAGCCTCGAAGGCAGTGTCGGCTAGCAGCCCCGGTCGCGGAGGGCGTGGGGCCGCAGCAAGGCGCGTCGCACACAAGACAACCGCCTTTTCGCGGATCGCTACACCGAAGCAAGCGCCATCGTCGGGCAGCGGGCGTGGGGCCGTAGGCCCATTACGCCGGCCAGAATGGCCGATAACCATGGACTCCGGCGAGACTCAGCTTTATCGAGGCTCGCGATGTAGTGGACACACCAGACTTTAGGATCATCCGACCCAGCCGGCGTACAGGGCCGTAGGCTCCACGCCCGCCGCCAGAAAACCAGGAGAATCACCTTGCTGAAAATCACCAATCTCCATGCCACCGTTGATGGCACCGAAATCCTCAAAGGCATCAACCTTGAGGTCGCCCCCGGCGAGATCCATGCGATCATGGGCCCCAACGGTTCTGGCAAGTCCACCCTCGCCCAGGTGCTGGCCGGACACGACGCCTTTACCGTCACCGAAGGCTCCGTGCGCTACGAAAACGAGGACCTGCTCGATATGGCACCTGAGGACCGGGCCCGCAAGGGTGTCTTCCTCGCCTTTCAGTATCCCGTGGAGATCCCGGGTGTGAACAGCGCCTACTTCCTGCGCACCGGTCTCAATGAGGTCCGCAAGGCTCGCGGGGAAGAGGAGATCGATGCCTATGATTTTCTCGCCCTCATCCGTGAGAAGATGGCCCTTGTCGAGATGGACGAGAGCTTCCTCAAGCGTTCCGTCAACGAGGGCTTTTCGGGCGGCGAAAAGAAGCGCCACGAAGTCCTGCAGATGGCCGTCCTCGAGCCGCGCCTGGCGATCCTCGATGAGACCGACTCCGGCCTCGACATCGATGCGCTGCGGGTTGTGGCCCATGGCGTCAACCAACTGCACACGCCGCAGAACAGTGCCATCGTCGTCACCCACTACCAGCGACTTCTCGAGTACATCGTGCCCGACTTCGTGCATGTGCTGATGGACGGGCGCATCGTACGCTCCGGGGGCAAGGAGCTGGCCCTGCAACTCGAGGACAAGGGCTACGATTGGATCCGTGAAGAGACAGCCGCAGCAGCAGCAGCCACCCAGCCCGCAGGCGCCTGATCTGATGGCTGCAGACAACGACACCATCAGCGGTTATACCGCAGCCTTCGAAGGCTTCGAAGCCTCGCTGAACGGCGGCGCCCGATCGCCGTTGCATGCCAGACGCCGCGAGGCCATCGCCCACCTGCAGGAGCATGGCCTGCCGACGGCACGTTTCGAGGCCTGGCGACACACCAATCCGGCGCCCCTGGCAAACGGCTGTTTTCCGCCGGTGGTGACAGCTGGCAAGCTCAGTGCAGAGGCGATCCAGCCCTTTGTCGTATCCGGCATCGATGGCCCCCTGCTCGTCTTTGCCGATGGCCAGTTTGTCCCCGGTCTATCACGGGTCGGCGACCTGCCCGACGGCGTACAGGTACACAGCCTTTCTGCGGCGGACAGTGAAACCGCGGCGATCATCACCGCGAATCTGGCAGCCCTCGCGCTGGGGGCAGAACACGGCTTTGCCGCCCTCAACACCGCCTTCGTGCGGGATGGCGCCGTCGTCACGATCCATGCCGGTTGCACAATGGATGTGCCCGTGCAGATCCTGCACGTCAGCACCGGCCAGGCCGGTCTGACGACACCACGGACGCTCGTTGTCGCTGCAGCCGGCAGCCGCGCGAGCGTTGTCGAGACCTTCGCCAGCACAACGGCCGGCGCCGGGGTGCTGACTTCGTCCGTCGCTGAAATCGTCGTGGGTGCGGGCGCTGTCGTGGAGCATGCCCGGATTCACCTCCATGGTGCCGACAGCCTGCATGCGGGCACCATGCATGTAACCGAGGAGCAGGATGCGCGCTTCACCGCCCATACCTTCTGCCTGGCGGGACGAATCCTGCGCGAAGACGTACACACCGTCCTGCGGGGTGAGCACATCGAGTCCACCCTCAACGGCCTGTCGCTGCCCCTTGGAGACGACCACGTCGACAACTACACAACCATTGAACACGTCGCCCCTGACTGCAGCAGTCACGAGTTGTACAAGGGTGTTGTGGGGGGCAGAGCGCACAACGTGTTTCGCGGCAAGATCCACGTGCACCAGGCGGCGCAGCGAACCGATGCCTATCAGTCCAACCAGAACCTGTTGATGTCCGACGATGCCGAGATCAATTCCAAGCCGCAGCTCGAGATCTACGCCGACGATGTGAAATGCAGCCACGGTTCCACGACGGGGCAACTCGATCCGGACGCCCTGTTCTATTTGCAGGCGCGCGGTGTGGGCCTGCAACAGGCACGTGGTGTGCTTACCCGCGCCTTCGCCGGTGAGTTGGTCGATCGGCTGCAACACGAAGGCCTCCGTACCCACGTGGAACGCCTGGTGTCGGCCCGGCTGGACGCCGTGCTGGCAGACCAGGGAGGCGCGCGATGACAACGGCGGTACAAGCCGTGGCGGACGTCATGCCCCAGGCGCAGGCCATCCCCTTCGATGTCGACAGCGTGCGCCGCGACTTCCCGATTCTCGGTCGCGCGGTACGGGATCGGGCGCTGGTCTACCTCGACAATGCCGCCACGACGCAGAAGCCGCGGTCCGTCATCGATGCCATGGATCGCTACTACGAGGAAGAGAACTCGAATATTCATCGCGGCGTGCACCTGCTCAGCCAGCAGGCAACCTTTGCCTACGAACGTGCCCGCGGCCGCATCGCCAAGTTCGTCAATGCCAGCGAGAGTGCAGAGATCGTCTTCTGTCGCGGCACCACAGAAGCGGTGAACCTTGTCGCCCATGCCTACGCACGACCGCGTGTGCAGGCAGGAGACGAGATTCTCGTCACACACATGGAGCACCACTCAAATATCGTCCCCTGGCAGATGCTGTGTCAGGCAACGGGGGCGAAACTGACGGTGGCACCCGTCACAGACGAGGGTGAACTCGATCTTGCCGGGTTCGCCGACAAGCTGTCGTCACGCACGAGGCTGGTCGCCGTAACGCATGCCTCCAATGTGCTGGGCACGATCAATCCCATCCGACAGCTCTGCGATCTGGCCCACAAATTCGATATTCCCGTCTTCGTCGATGGCGCCCAGGGCGCGCCGCACCTGGGGGTGGACGTGCGGGCCCTGGGCTGTGACTTCTACGCCTTCTCCGGGCACAAACTGTTCGCTCCCACCGGCATCGGTGCCCTCTGGGGCCGCCGCGAACTGCTCGAGGCGATGTCGCCATACGAGGGGGGCGGGTCGATGATTCAGTCTGTCACCTTCGAGGCCACCACCTTTGCTGAACTGCCCAATAAGTTTGAGGCGGGCACACCGAACATCGCCGGCGCCATCGGCCTGGCTGCGGCCGTCGACTATCTGAACGGTCTCGGCATGGAGCGCATCGCCGCCTACGAAGATGAGTTGCTCGTGTATGCCACCGAACGCCTGTTGGCCGTCGATGGACTGCGTCTGTTTGGTACCGCAGCGAACAAAGTGGCCGTCGTCGCCTTTGCCCTCGATGCGGCCCATCCACACGACATCGGTACCATCCTCGACATCGAGGGTGTCGCTGTACGTACTGGCCATCATTGCGCCCAGCCGCTGATGCAGCGCTTCGGCGTGCCCGCCATGGCGCGGGCATCTTTCGCCTTCTACAACACCCGCCGCGAAGTCGATGCTCTTGTTTCGGCCCTCGGTAAGGTGAGGGAGATTCTCGGCTGATGTCAGAATTGCGCGAGTTGTATCAACAGGTCATCCTCGACCACAACCGCAAGCCGCACAATTTCGGCCCTCTGGATACAGCCAATCGGCATCAGGAGGGCTTCAATCCGCTGTGTGGTGATCATCTGCACGTCTATCTGCGGCTCAGTGATGACGACGTCATCGAGGACATCCACTTTGATGGGTCCGGTTGTGCGATCTCCAAGGCCTCGGCATCACTGATGACACAATTGCTGAAGGGCTGCACGGCGGACGAGGCGCGGCAGCGATTCGCCGGCTTCCATGCCATGGTGACGGCCGACAATGATGCGCCCGTTGATCTCGAGGCGGCCGGCAAGCTGGCCGTCTTTTCCGGGGTGCGCGAGTTCCCCATGCGCGTGAAGTGCGCCACCCTCGCCTGGCATACAATGAAATCCGCCCTCGATAGCGAGGCCACAGACCCCATCACGACCGAGTAAGTGGAGAACCGAAGATGGAACCACAAGAGCCGCAGGAACATCCCGAGGGCAGTATCGAAGCCAAGGTGGTGGGCGTCCTGAAGACCTGTTACGACCCTGAAATCCCGGTGGACATCTATGAACTGGGTTTGATCTACACCGTGGAGATCCAGGACATAGAGCCTGCGGGCGCGCCCGATGCAGCTGTCGAGCCGGCTGTTGAGGCCCCCGTGGCCGGCAAGAAAGCTCTCGTCACCATGACCCTGACCTCGCCGGCCTGCCCCGTCGCCGGATCGTTGCCAGGTGAGGTACAGCGCAAGATCCTGGCTCAGATCGATGAGTTGAGTGATTCCCAGGTGGAGATCACGTGGGATCCCCCGTGGACCGTGGACCGGATGTCGGAAGCGGCCAAACTACAGCTCGGAATGATGTAGGAAAGGCCGTTACGAAGTGAAGCTGAGTGCCCAGGAAGAATACGGTCTGCGCTGCCTCTTGCGGGTGGCTCGACAGCCTCAAGGCCAGAGTGTGACGATTCCGGAGATCGCCGACGCCGAGAGTGTGTCGCCACATAACGTCGCCAGATACCTTGGCGCATTACGCAAGGGCGGCATCGTCGACAGCGAACGGGGGCAGCATGGCGGCTATACTCTGGCCCGTGAGCCATCCTCCATCGTCGTCGCTGAGGTCCTGGCCACTCTCGGCGACCCGCTGTACGACCCGTCCTTCTGTAACCACTTCACCGGCGCCGGTGACACCTGTCAGCATACCGCCGTGGATTGCTCCATCCGCGGACTATGGATGCAGGTGCAGAGTGCTGTCGACGATGTGCTGGCGCGAATCAACCTGCAGCAATTGCTCGACGCCGCTGACAACATGAATACCATGCACCCGGAATCGGCGCCGCTGCTGCTGCAGGTGGAGAACGCCTGAGCATCCGGCGGGGATCCGTCGGGTCAACACGGCCATCCGTCCATTGCTGTGAGCAAGTCCAACGCCGATCAACGGATGGTAGTACGACGACTGTCTTGTGCACCAATGGTGGTGACGATCTCCTGCAGAACGGATGCGACGGCGGCACCCATGTCGCCTACGTGGGCCACGAGATCAGCGTAATTCGGCGCACCATCGAGGCGGACGAAGATCCCAGCCAGCAGTTGGTACTGTTTGACGCTGTCCGGGTCGTCCTGCTGTAGACGTTGCAGGTCGTCGGCGCGGCGGCGCACGGCCTGGGGATCGGAACTGAACCGATACGCCGGCTCCGGGATCAATTCCGCCAGCTGCAGCAGCTGGCTACGCCGATCATCGCCAAAATCCAGCGCCTCTGTGGCGGCCAGCTCGCGGGCCTGCGCCAGGAACAGTTGATGGTACTGTGGATGGCGGCGCAGCTGACGCAGGATGCGCACGAGGGTTGTCTGCTCGCCCTCCGCTTCACCTTCGGGTAGCAACCCATCCGCCACGGACAGCCAGGCAGAGACTTCCTGACCGGGCGTGTAATATCGTGGCGTGGTCAGCATGAGCTCCTTTTCGGCGTCGCTCATGTACGGTTTGCAGGCACCGATCAACTGAAAGACGAAGTCGCGCAGGAAATGGCGCCAGTCTCCCCCCTCCTGTTCCGTCAAGTTCGAATAGCGCTGCAATTGTTCCCGCGCGTGGGCGAGAACCAGAGGAACCACCAGCTCGTCGAAGATCCTGCCCATTTCCATGTCCACGGGCAGATCGCTGCAGTAGACCTGCAGCTTCTCACGGAAACGGCGGACGGCGTCGTAGCCGTCGTGGTAGTATTCGGTCACGACGCGGTCACCCATGGCCCGTTCGGCGGCAACGAGGCGGGCAAAGCCGAGGATGCCGGGGGCGCCAGAGTCGATCAACCGGTCCAGCAGTGGCTCGGTCTTTACCTGACGTCCGACGCGGAAGCGGGCCAGATCTCCCAGATCATGGAGGATGTCGTCGATCGTGACAGGCTCCACGGCCAGGCCCTGCTTCTGGGCCTGCTCGAAGGCGGCGGGATGGACGATGTCCCGATCCAGTTCGAACAGGGTCGGGAAGTTATAGGTGTGGGTGATGAGATCCACCTTCCACTCCGCCCATTTCCGCGACACCGCTTCGTTGTAGACCTCATCTGCCACGTCATAGGGATCACGCTCAAGAATGTCACGGCGCCAGGCCTTGAAACGCTCGGCATATTCGCCGTAGAACTCGCCGAACTCATCCTCCTTGGGGTCGATCCTGTGCCGGCCTTCGGCGCGCAAACGTGCGGAGGGATCCTTCAGGTGTTTGTTATGCTGCCGCAGCGTGTCCTTGATGAAGGAGATCCCAGGCAGGTGGACCTGACGCATCCGCACCTGCATGTGCCGCACCAGCTCCAGGATGAGGATGTAATCGAGCAGCGGATAGGCTTCCTTGATGATGACCTCCGTCAGGGCCCAGTAATCGTACCCCCGCTTGAAGGCTGCAGCCACAGCCTGCTCCGGCATGTAGACAGTGCGCCGTGTGCGCCCCGTGTGGAAGGACTGATGGGTGCGTACATCACGGAAGGTGAGAAGCTCGCGTTGCTGCACCAGGACCACACTGATGCCGGCAGCGAGGATGCCGTCGAGGATGACTTCCGGTAGCTGGCGGATGGCACCGTAGAAGAACTTGACGAGGTCGTGACCGGCATGAAACCGGGGAAGCGTGTCATCCTCCATCAACAGGCCCAGGCGCAGGCGGGTCTGTTGGCCGAAGATCACCGTCTTCGGTGCCAGGCGGATGGCGTCGTTGACTTCGGCGTGAAGGACATCCCCTTCCCGCAGACCACTGTTGGGACGGTCATCATGGGCCGGGATGTGGCCCACACCACCAAACTGCTGGTCGGCGGTGTGGGCAGGATCCTGCGTCTGTTTCGCCATCTCAGCCTTGCCGTCCTTCCCTCGCGGTCAGCGGCCACCCCGGGGGAACCTCTATGGGCGCCCTCGCCGTGAGCGCTGCGTGACGCCGCGCGTCAGATGCCAGCCGTGTCCGTACTCACATGCATAGACGCGCAGGTCGGCGCCCTGCTCCCCACGCAGGATCGCCGCCCGACGACGCGCCTCCTGCTCATTGCGGTACGACTCCTTGGCCTTGCCGTCGGCGCCGCGACAATCCGGGCACTGCGTACTCGGTGTCTGACGCTCCACCGGAGACAGGTGCCACTTGTCGCAGGTGTCACAGGCATACGGCAACAGCTGGCGGCCGAAACGTTCCAGGGCATGCGCCGCCCCCTCTCTTGCCTCCGCCTCATCATCGTACTCGGTCAACGGCCGTCCCGAGGTCTTGCCTACACATGTCTCACTTTTGAAGGTCATGCGTTATTGACGTTCCACCATACCCACACTCGGCGCCCCGTCGCGGCCATCCATGGCACGCTGCACTTTGTCGATGAGTGCCATCACGGGTAACACTTCGGTGCAGCTCGTCAATGCCGAGCGGCCCTCACGGATGGCGGCAAAGAACTCAGCGTCCTGCGCCTCAACTCCGGATGGTCCGGATACCGGGATATCATTGCCCTCGTGATCGGTGAGACCACCCTTGCTCGACACGTAGGTCGCTTCCTCGCCGATAAAGCGATACAACCCCTGGATCGGTCCGTGGTTGTTGAAGGATTGGGCGGCGCTCACCAGGCAGCCGCTACGCGCCTTCAGGGCAATGGTGACATCCATCGGCACCTTCAGTGTCTCATGCACGGGGCCACACTGACCCCAGGCCTGCATGTCCGGATCATCGAGAATCCAGTAGACCATGTCGAGCATGTGGCACGCCTGATGCCAGAGCAGATCGTCCGTCCAGATGCGCGGCTTGCCGAAGCGATTCTCGTTCACACGACGATGGAAATAGGTCTGCTGGACGATGTGGTGCAGGTGCAACCTCCCCGCCCGTACATCGTCATGGATCTTGCGAAACACGGGACTGAAGCGCTGCGTGTGGCACATCATGGCCACTTTGCCCGAACTGGCCTCGGCGGCGACGACACGCCTGCATTCAGCCAGTGACAGTCCCATGGGCAATTCCAGCAGCACGTGTTTGCCCCTCTCGAGAGCCATCACGGTCTGTTCACAGTGTACCTGATTCGGACTGGTGATTACAACCGCCTCAACACCGGGCTGATCGAGACACGCCTCCAGATCTGTAGATACATGGCCGATGCCGTATTTCTGTGCGAACGCCTCGGCATCGGCCCGAATGCCACCGGCGAGACTGACAACTTCGATATCATCGAGCTTCTTCAGGGTTTCGATATGTGTGATGCCCTGGGCACCCTCACCAACGAGACAGACTTTCATGCGGGTTCTCCTGGTTGGTTGGACAGATCTCCTGCACAGATTTCGCCTGGGCCGCTGCCAGCGTGGCCTATCGCTTTCACGCCAGCGGCGACCACGATCGCAGACTGCGCACGGCCGACACCCGTTCGACCCAACGTTGCGGCGGACAGGCAGGCACCTGGCTCTCCCGCAGGTCAAAGCCGAAAGCACGCTTGCTCAGCACGATCAGGGGTGGCGACTGAATACGCTTGTAGTAGTTGCCGCGCAGTTGGCGTTCCACCCACTCAAGGTCATCGACCCAAGAACCGGGCGTCGGGAACGCATCGAGGAAGGCCGCCTCATCCCACCCACATCCCAACCGTTCCAGCAGGCAGCCATCCAGCAGCCAGTCGACAAGCTCCACCGGGTGACGCCGATATTCCAGCAATTGCCGCAGGACGGCACAGTGGTAGCCGTAGAGAATTGGATCTCCCTTGCCCTGCGTCACATCCTGTTCGGCGGAAAGTTCGGCGCTGGGCACGGTGGAACGGTCGAGCAGATTCTGCGGGATGACTTCGCCGCCGTAGATGACCTCGTTGAGATACCGGGCCAGTGCAAAGACCTGCACTTTGTAGAGATCGGCAATGGGAGCGATCGCACCGTCGAGGTCGCCGTACAGTGTGGTGTAGCCCAGGGCGAGTTCCGTCTTGTTGCCGTTGTTCGTGAACAACATGCCGTGCTTGGCGGCGATCCCGGAGAGCACGTCGGAAAAGCGAATGCGTGCCTGGATGTTCTCGTCGACGAGACGCGTATACTGGCCCTGTGAGCGGCTGAAAACGGCATCACGCACGACGGTGGACACGTCACCATACAGCTCCTCAATGGAGATGCTGAGAAAGTCGATATCCAGGGCAGCTGCCAGGTCGCGCGCGTTGTTTCGTGTCACGGCGGCATTGAAATGGGTTGGCATGTTGACGGCAAATACGCGCTTGGCACCAAAGGCCTGTTCCAGTAGACAGGCGACGACGCAGGAGTCGATCCCCCCTGAAGCGCCGATGAGATACCCTTCGGGGGCACTGCGGAAGTGTTCCAGATGTCGCAGGCCCTGCAGGATCCCCTGATAGACCGAAGCCATCTCAGTCGCTGCGCCAGACGCGGTCGGGAGCCCGGGCACGACCGCTGCAGCCGGGCTGAGATTGCCGCCAACGCAGACCAGGTCCTCAACCCAGGCGGCGGCACGAGCGACGCTGGTACCTTCCGCTTCATAGGCGGTTGTGTCACCATCGAATACAAGGATGTTCTTGCCGTTGTTCTGTGCACCCACGTGGTTGACGTAGAGCAACGGCACCGGGGCCCCCCGCAGAATGCCCCGAATCGTGCGATTGCGCTTATCATTCTTCTGCCAGGTCCACGGCGACGACGACAGGTTGAACACGGCCTGCACGCCGGCCCGCGCGTAACAGGCGAACGTGTCGAGGACCTCCCCTTCCCAGCAGTAGTCCTGGCACCAGATATCTTCACACAACTGCACGCCGAAGCGGAACGTACCGCCACCCCGGCGCGGCACTTCGAATGGGATCGCCCAGTCGTAGACGGAACGTCCCTGCTCCTGCGCCAGCAGCCGCGTCGAGACGAAATGGCGGTCATCATCGAAGAACCGGTAGTTGGGCTGCAGCGTCTTCGGCTGGCAGCCGGCTGGCAGACCGGGCGGCAGACCGGGACGCTCAACCCAGGCGCCATCGTGGCAGACCCGCACGGCGTTCATCTTGCGCAGGCGGCCATCCTGGCCAATCCTCTGCCGATCACAGACAACATTGCCGAAGATCAAGGTCAGGCCGGCGCTGGCAGCCCGTGCACGCTCACTGTACGCCGCCCAGTCCTCGACGAGGGTGTCCACCTCCCAGAGGTCACCGAGGATGTAGCCCGAGATACACATCTCCGGAAAGGCAACGACTTCGGCCCCAACGGCACGTGCATCGGCAACGAGGCGCTCCAGACACTGCACGTTCAGATCGGGGCGGCCGGGGCGGACCTCCATCTGTGCCAGTGCGATGCGGGGCAGTTCGGCGATGGTTGTCATAGGCCGTACGGATGGGGGGACATGTTTTCCGTCGTCGATACTAGCCGGCAGCGGTTGCCTTGTGCCGTGATCCAACCGCGACCCGGGCGGCACGAATGCACGCACCCAGGACCGGGATCCCGGCGCGAATCTGTGCCACGGTGGGCTGTCCGAAGGCCAGCCGGATGTTCGGCACATCCTCACCGTGGATGTGGAACGAACGCCCGCGAGCACAGCGGACACCACGCTCGGCGGTGAGACTCAAGAGAAGATCGAGGTCGACATCTGCCGGCAGATGCACCCAGATGAACAGACCACCCGCGGGTCGTGACCATGCACAGATGTCGCCGACGCTGTCCTGCAGTCCGCTCAACACGGCGTCCCTCTTCATTTTGAGGGCGGCATTCATCTCGGCACAGTGATCCCACAGTCGATCTCGGAAGAACTCCGCCAGCACTGCAGCCGTCAGCAAGCTGTTGCCGCCGTCAAAACGGCGCTCGAGCAGCCGCTGCAGCATCGGTGGACGCGCGTACAGGTACCCCTCGCGTACGCCGGGGCCCAGAATCTTTGACAGGGAACAGAGATAGATATGATCGGTGCCCTCGGGATCGAGCGCATACAGCGACGGCTCCTTGGCGCCATCAAAGTGCACGTCGGCGTAGCAGTTGTCCTCGACGATGGGCACGGCAAAACGCCGGGCGATATCGATGATGGCAAGACGCCGTGCCTTCGGCATCACTGAACCGGTAGGGTTCTGGTAGGTCGACAGAATGTAGAGAAAGCGTGGCGGCGTACCCGCCTTGTGCAACGATGTCAGTACGCGCTCCAGATCGTCGGGACGCATACCCTCGTCGTCCAGCGCGACACCCTCCATGCGCAGACCGAGGCGGCGATAGGCGCCGATGGTCCCGGAATACGTCAGTTCTTCACAGACAACGATATCCTCGCCAACACCCGTCATCAGAGCTTCGGCGACAAGGGTAACCCCCTGCATCGATCCATTGGTAAGTACGATATGCTCCGGAGAGACCTGCACCCCTTCGCGTTCCGACTCGCGCGCCGCCATGACCTCGCGCAGGCCCAGGTGGCCCAGGTCACCAGGGTACCGTGTGAAGTCCTCGCCAACCCTCGGAATCGCCCGTCGCGCCGCCTCGGCGAGGGCATCGGTAGGAAATGTCTCAGGGTTGGTACAACCGCTGCCGAAATCGTAGACCGGTCCATCTGCCATGGTCGTGCTCCTCACAAGAAGTGGTAGAGGTAAGATACACGAGCCGGGAGGATGACCAACCTGCTCACGAATTGGTGCGGCCGACTCGCCCCACATACAGACCACGCCCCGTCAATCCATCCGATTCGTGGTGCACATCGGTGAAGCCCGCCTCGATCAGAGCCGATTCCATCCGCCGCTTGCTGTAGAGACCCATTTCGTGGGTCTCGCGGGAGTATTCAATCCCCTTCGCGCTGCCCACCAGATAGTGGAACTCCATGACCGAAACGCTGTCTGTGCCCTCCTCACGAAGAGAGGAATGGGCCATACGGACGATACTGTCGCTACCACTGCCACCATGATCCCAGCGCACCGAGGGCGCCTCCCACACCTCGGGCGTCAGCCAGGGCTCGATGACAACGACGCCTCTTGGTGTGAGGTGCTCACAAAGACAGGTAAGAGTGCGCACAAGTTCAACCCGCGTACGGGCGTAGCCGATCGAGCTGAACAGGCACAGGGCGACATCATACAGTCGATCGAGGCGAAAATCCCGCATGTCGCCGACGTGATAGCGGCCTCTGGCGTTGCGCCGGCGCGCTGCTTCGAGAAAATCCGGGTTGAGATCCAGCCCATCGACCTCGTAGAACCGGCACAGATGCTCGTCATGGGCACCGGTGCCACAGGCGACGTCGAGCACGGTATGCAGAGACGGGTCAAGGCGCGACAGATGGTCGCGCAGCAGATGCGCCTCGCGCTCGTAGTCCTTGGTGGCGTAGAGAGTATCGTATTGTTCTGCGTTCAGTTGAAACACGGTCGGACTCGCGCGGGCAAGACGTTGAGTGCACCAACGAGAAAGGGCCCGGGAAAAACCCGGGCCCGTCTCACTGCCGTTAGACACACTGCCGTTAGACTTGCTGCGTGATCGCAGCTGAAACCGGGCCCGCCTCGTTGTGCGACAATCAGCAGTGCCTGCCGCTATGCGCCCGATTCCCGTCTGGCACTTCTGCAACGCATTTCAAGCTAGTAAAGGCCCGAATCTTGTGCAAGATATATTTGCCAAAAAAAACGGCGCGACGCGGACGTGACCGCTACGCTGTAGATCCGGCCGTCAGTGCGACAGGGAAGCGGCCGCTTCCCGGACGACTTCTGACAGACTTGGATGTGCGTGTACGGTACGGGCGAGATCTTCGGCGCTGGCACACATCTCCATAGCAACAACAGCCTCGGCGATCAGATGGGACGCCTGCGGCCCGAAGATGTGGACGCCCAGCAGCCGATCGGTATGCGCATCGGCAATAACCTTGACGAACCCGTCGATGCAGTTGATGCTGTGGGCACGGGCGTTGGCGCGGAACAGGTGTTTGCCGACACGGATCTCATGTCCCGCCGCCTGTGCAGCGGCCTCACTAAGGCCAACAGATGCAACTTCGGGATATGTGTAGACGACGTTGGGAATCGCGTCGTAGTTGACCGAGGATCCCATGCCTGCCAGGCGCTCGACAACTGCAACCGCTTCGGCTTCGGCTTTGTGCGCCAGCATCGGGCCAGGCGTCATGTCACCGACCGCATACACACCGGCCGCTGTTGTTTGGTAGTCGTCGTCGACGGTGACGAATCCACGTTCGTTCACAGCTACGCCTGCCTCGGCCAGACCCAATCCGGTTGTCTGCGGTCGACGACCCACCGAGACCAGCACACAATCACAACCGATCACATCCGCTTTCTCACCCTCACGGCTGAGCAGATGCAACTGCACGCCGTTGTCGTCAATGTCGGCACCCGTTGCCCGCGTCGACAGGCGAAAGGACATCCCCTGCCGCGATAGCGTGCGCTGCACCTGCTGCGAGATTTCCGCATCCGCGCCCGGCAGTACCGCATCCATGAACTCGACAATCTCCACTTTCGTACCCAGGCGGCTCCAGACCGAGCCCATCTCCAGACCGATCGCGCCAGCACCGATGACGACCATCCTCTCCGGCACAGCATCGAGAGCAAGAACTTCGGTGGAACTGAGGATCCTGCGCCCATCAAATGGCAGATCAGGCAACTCGACGGGAGATGACCCCGTTGCCAGCAGAATACGCTCGGCCTGAAGATCGGCGCCGCCCTCAACCGTCACTCTCCCGCCGCCGGCAAGACGTGCGCTACCCTCAACCCAGTCGACACCCTTGCCTTTGAACAGTGCCGCGACGCCCTTGGTCATCGTTGCGACGATCTTGCTCTTGCGCTGCATCATGGCCGCAAGATCAAGCCGGAGATCACCGACAATGATGCCCTGATCCTCGAGTCCGTCCTGCAGCTCGGCCCAACGGTGGCTGGATTCCAGCAGCGCCTTGCTCGGAATACATCCCACCTGCAGGCACGTGCCGCCGAGCCAGCCCTTGTCGATGCATGCGACCTTCATGCCGAGGTCGGCGGCACGGGCGGCAGCGACATACCCGCCGGGGCCGGCGCCGATAACGATCAGATCGTAGGCCGACATCTCTCAGACCTCGAGCATCAGGCGGGCAGGATCCTCCAGCAGATCCTTGATGCGCACGAGAAATTTCACCGACTGCTCCCCGTCAACGAGACGGTGATCATAGGTCAAAGCCAGATACATCATCGGTCGGATGACGACCTGCCCATCCACGGCAATGGGGCGCTCCTTGATGCCGTGCATACCGAGTATGCCCGACTGGGGCGGCGTCAGTATCGGTGTCGACATCATGGAGCCAAAGACACCGCCATTGGTGATGGTAAACGTGCCGCCGGACAACTCATCCAGAGTCAGTTTGTTGTCACGTGCCGCCAGTGCCAGGCGCTTGATCTCGGCCTCCACACCTGCCATGGACAGGCTCTGGGCCTGACGCACGATGGGGACGAGAAGCCCACGGTCGGAAGAGACCGCAATACCAAGATTGACATAGTCGTGGTAGAGGATGTCATCCCCGTCGATGCTGGCATTCACGGCAGGATGGTCCTGCAGTGCCAGGATCGTCGCCCGCGAGAAGAATGACATGAGCCCGAGAGACACGCCGTGCTTCTCCTGGAAGCGTTCTTTGTGGCGCTTGCGCAGGGCCATCACTTCCGTCAGATCGACCTCATTAAAAGTGGTCAGCATCGCCGCCGTGTGTTGCGCTTCGGTCAGGCGTTGACCGATTCGCTTGCGCATGCGTGACATCGGCTCGCGGCGTTCACCGCCGACAGCGGGGGCCGGCCTGATAGCCGGAGCTTCGGCCGGTGATTCAGCCGGTGATTCAGCCGGTGATTCAGCCTGGCGGGCCGGCTCGGGGCGGGGCGCAGGCACACTCTTGCTGATGGCCGGCGCCGCTGCAGCCGACTTTGCCAGTGAATCACGCGCGTCGTTATCGCGTTCTTTGAGATAGGCGAGGATGTCCTGTTTGATGAGCCGGCCGCTGCGCCCGGTGCCAACGATCTGCGTCGCATCCAGATCGTTCTCCTCGACCAACCGACGTACTGCGGGACTCAGATCTGCCACGTCAGGGGCAAGGCTTTGCGTGTCTGCCTCTTCCGTTTCAGCCGCCGGTGCCACCACAATCGTGTCAGCAACAACAGCGGCAGCAACCACGGCTTCGGCGGCTGGCGTCTCGGGGCGCGCGCCCGCCTCGATCTGCGCCAGCAGCTCACCCGCTGTCAGCGTCTCGTCGACCTTGCGCAATTGCCGCAGAATGCCCGCCGCCGGTGCCGGCAGGTCGATGTTGGCCTTGTCCGTCTCGAGGACGCAGATCGGCTCATCCTTGTCCACATAGTCGCCATCACCTCGGAGCCACTCGAGGATCGTCACCTCGCTGACCGATTCTCCCAGTTCGGGAATCTCTACATCTACAGCCATCTGATATCCTGTGTCGGGTTAGCTGCCACTGCCGCCGTCGACTGCGACCACGCGGGGCTGCGCATTATCCAGCTTCAATTGTTTGTCATTGGCCACATCGAGAGCCTGATCGACGATTTCCTGTTGCTCTCTCTGATGTTGCACTGCGTCGCCGACAGCTGGGCTGGCCGCCTCATCACGGCCGACATATCGCAGGGCTGTCCCAGCTGGGAGCAGGTCGCCAAGTCGGGGCTGCACGAAATACCAGGCGCCCATGTTCAGCGCCTCTTCCTGCACCCACAGGAACTCACTGGCATTGCTGTAGCGACGCAGGACCTGGTCCAGCTCCGTCGTCGGGAAGGGGTAGAGTTGCTCGACCCGAACGATGGCGACTTCGTCAAGTGACTGCTCCTCGAGGCCGGCGAGCAAGTCATAGTAGACCTTGCCGGTGCAAAGGATGACGCGACGCACAGCCGCCGCATCAGGCACTTCGGCATCGATGACGTTGCGGTAGCCGCCGCTGGTGAATTCGGTCAGGTCCGAGACACAGCGCCGGTGTCGCAGCAGGCTCTTGGGCGTCATCACGATCAGCGGCTTGCGGAAGTTGCGGTGCATCTGCCGACGCAGCACGTGGAACATCTGCGACGGTGTCGATGGGTAGACGACCTGCATGTTGTTCTTGGCACACAACTGCAGATAGCGCTCCAGACGCGCACTCGAATGTTCCGGCCCCATGCCCTCCTGCCCGTGGGGCAGCAACATGACGATGCCACACATGCGATGCCACTTGGCCTCGGCGCTGGCGATGTACTGGTCGATGACGAGCTGGGCACCATTGGCGAAATCACCGAACTGGGCCTCCCACATCACCAGACGCCGCGGGTCGGTGGAGGTGATGCCATACTCAAAGCCGAGAACAGCCAATTCGGACAGCATTGTATTGAGCACGACGAATTCGCCCTGCTCCCGGGACATATGTTGCAGAGAGGTGTGCCTGGCCCCCGTCTCAATGTCGTGCCATACGGCATGCCGATGGGCGAAGGTTCCCCGCTGGGCATCCTGCCCGGCAAGGCGCACCGGGATCCGCTCCAGCAGCAGACTGCCAAAGGCGAGCATCTCCGCCCCACCCCAGTCCACGGGACGTTCGCCACAGGCCATTTCACGGCGGGCGCTGTTGATGCGCTCCACCGTCCGATGCAGGTGAAAACCCTCCGGCGCCTGGGTTGCCAGGTCGCCAATGCGTTTCAAGGTGCGGGCGTTGACCCCCGTATCGGCATCCCACACCTGACCGGCCCAGGTCATGCCTTGCCAGACACCGCCAAAGGTGTTGGTCCGTGGTTTGACCTTGAGCCGCTTGGCCTTCTCCTGACAGCGCTCGAGGACTTCCCGTACATCGCGGCGTATGCCATCGACATCTTCCTGCGAGCAGACGCCGGCATCGATGAGTTGACGAGCGTAGAGCGTCGCCACCGTCGGATGGTCCTTGATCTTGGCATACATCAAGGGTTGTGTCAGCGTCGGATCGTCGGCCTCGTTGTGGCCGTAGCGGCGATAACACTTCAGATCGATCAGGACATCACGCTTGAACTGCTGACGGAATTCGATGGCCAGCCGCGCCGCATGCACGACCTGTTCCGGATCGTCTGCGTTGACGTGGAACACCGGGGCCTTGATCTGCCGGGCAATGTCTGTGGGGTATTGGGTGAAACGGGTTTCTTCTGGTGTTGCCGTGTAGCCAAGTTGATTGTCGACAATGATGTGAATCGTGCCGCCGTTCCAGTAGCCCTCCAGCTGGGACAGATTCAGCGTTTCCGCCACGGTACCCTGTCCGGTGAAGGCTGCATCGCCATGAATCTGTACAGGCACAACACGGCTGCGCTCCTTGTCCTGCAGGTAATCCTGCTTGGCCAGCACCATGCCTTCAATGATGGGGTTAACCAGTTCGAGGTGACTCGGATTGGGGCTGAGGGACAGGTGCATCTTGCGCCCCTGCCGCGTGACGAAGTCATACGAGTAACCCTG
>CALFPI010000300.1 GCA_937919035.1 uncultured Gemmatimonadaceae bacterium | reverse complement strand
TCGAGACAGCAGAAGCCGCGTAGTACAATGCGTCAACTACCTTGACAATCACCGATATTGCTGCCGCTGCTCGTCGGTGTGGTAGCGTTTGAGCAACAGGGTTTCTGCGTACATGCGGATGGAGGTCAGAGGCGTGCGCAGCTCGTGAGACACATTGGAGACGAACTCAGCCTGCAGGTCGGCCGTCTGCTTCTCCCGTGCCGTCTCGCGGGCCAGCACATAGGCACCCAGGCCAATGGTGCCGGCGAGCACGGCGATGCCGACAATGACAAGGGCGTTGCGGTTGCGGTAGTGGGAGAACACGAAGGGCTCGTCACGCGAGTAAAGGCCCACATTCAATCGGTAGTTCCTCGAGTCCACGGGGGCGACGACGCGTACCGCCCTGGCGTAGCGTCGCTCGAATTCGGCCGTGAAATCTGCATCGAACAGAGCCAGACCGAATCCAGCGGCGCGCAATTGCGCGCCAACCGGCGTGCGGAGTGTGGCTTCGGCGAGCGCTTCGAGATTGAACACTACGCCGCGGGTCAGACCCGCCGATTGCGCTTGCAGAACCGCGAACCAGGGCCGGCGGCCCGCGTCGAGTCCTGACAGATAAGTTCCCTCCAGGCCTGCAACCGCAGTCTCCAGGAGTCGGTCGTAGGCCAGAATGAAGTCGGCCCTCGTTTCGATATGGTCCAGATCCGCCTGCAGTGCAACGACATCTCTGTCCCAGCGGTAGCGATGCACGGCAGTTCGAAACTCGCGCACCGCCAGTGTCGTGCCAGGATGCAGCGGGATGTCTCCGCCAAGCACGCCGGCAACCCATTCAGTGATGCCAGCAAAACCGGCGACAAGGGCGCTGGAATCGGGGGGCGTCGGTGATGCGTTTGCGGCAGGCAGCAGCCGCTGAGCCTGACGCAGGTAGCTCTGCGTCAGAGGATGCGCACCATCCGGATCCAGGGTCTGGGCGTATTGCTGACGGAGTCTGTCGTGGACGGTGCGGAACCCTGCCGTGTCACCCATGGCAAGCTGGGTGCGTTGCAGGGCATTGAGAGCCTCGACCGTCTCGGCATCCGTCGGTGCCAGCTCGAGAGCTTCGCGGTAGGCGAACATGGCAGCGGACACCTCATGGGCGAGCAACTCGAGATTCTCTCCATGCTGCAGAGCCCCCGCGAAGGCAGGGCTCCGATCCGGCAAGCTGGGTCGCAGAACAACCGGATCGGCAAACTCTCCGGATTCGTTCAGGGCGAAGACGAATTCCACCGCGGATGCCTGCCCGGTGGCGCCGCGTGGGCCAGTGGCGAGTGCAACATCCAGCGCCTCCCGCAACTGGCTCTGAAAGGCGGCCTGCACCGCCGGCAGGCGCTGGCGCACGTCCGCCAGCGCACTGCGCTCCTCGTCGAGCACCGCGCGCAGGCTGAGCAAGGTCAACCCACCTGCAGGTACGACGATGAGGCCGATGAATAACGACAGGCGGAGCCTGTATCCCACAGCAGTATCTCCCGAGAACGGCGAAAGATAACAGATCGGCAGCGAGCCACGCGATCTCGTGCTGCAGTGGCGGGTCGGAGCCCGAAGGCGTCCTTGCGCCGGGGATGGTCCAGCACCCGAAACAGAACTCCGAGAGCCAACACCGCAGTTGGTGTTGGCTCGTCCCCCTGCGTACAGCCCCACAAAACGAAGCTCACCCCCGAAAACCCCGGCGCCCGACGCCGCAGGGCTTCGAGCCGCCGCCGACGGAGCCCAGAACCACAAAAAAATCCCCCTGACAACGGCGGTTTCCCGCCAGCTGCCAGGGGGCTGCCCTAAGGAGGATTAGGAGGCAACAACCCTTTCGAACCGGCCGATTCTCCAAGGTCTATACCTTTGATCGGCACGGTGCGTCAGACCTTGAGAAAAACCACCACCAGGAACACAAGGCGTTGTAAATATGTTTGTTATAGCAATGCAATGTCGCCTACTTCCGGGCCCCGTCCAGGGCCCTGGCGAAATCCGCCCACAGATCTTCCGCCGCTTCAATGCCAACGGCGACACGTACCAAACCGGCGCCGATACCGAGAGCCGCTCGCTGCTCGGGCGACTGCCCTGCGTGGGAACTGACGGCTGGGCGGCTCACCAGTGTTTCTACCCCGCCGAGGCTCGGCGCATCTGCAGCCAGTTGCAACCGGTCCATCACTTCCTGTGCCGCCACACCACCCCCGACGACGTCGAAACTGAGCACACCACCACAGCCCGAGAACAAGCGGCGGGCACGCTCGTGATGGGGATGGTCGGCCAGCGTCGGGTAGTTGACGTGCGCCACAGCCGGATGGCCGGCGAGTCGTTGCGCAAGATAACTCGCATTTTCGTTCTGCTGCGCGACTCGCAGAGCCAGCGTCTTCATGCCCCGCTGCAGCAGGAAACAGGCGTGTGGATCCAGCGTCGCACCGAGATGATTGAGCTTGTGGATCACCTTTTCGATGATCTCCCTGGAGGAAATCACACAACCGGCAACCAGATCTGAATGGCCGTTGAGGTATTTCGTCGCGCTGTGCAGTTCGACGTCGAAACCCATCTCCAGGGGACGGAAATTCGCCGGTGAAGCGAAGGTGTTGTCGATGACGGAGATGATGCCACGCTCGCGACAGAAGGCGACGACCGACTCCAGATCAGCAACCCGCAGCGTCGGATTCGACAGGCTCTCCACGAGAAATACCCGCGTGCTGTCACGTACCTTAGCCACCCATGCATCGCATGCATCACCATCGATGGTGTCGACTGCAATCCCCATAGCCGGCGCATCTTCGGACAGGAAGCTGAGGGTGCCGCCGTAGAGGCAGTCCTGAGCCAGGATGTGATCCCCCGACTTCAGCAGGGCCATCAAGGTTGTGCTGATCGCCGCCATGCCGGAGGCTGCAACCACCGCCGCCGCGCCGCCCGTGATCGCCGTCAGCCGCGCCGCCAGATCGGCGTGGTTGGGGGAATTGTTCAGGCGCAGGTAGCGAATGTCATCGTAGTCACTTCCAGGCCGGGACTCGTAGGTAGCCGTCTGGAACACCGGCTGTACGATGGCCCCATCGGTGCGCGCCAGGCCACTGTGTATCAATCGCGTGCGCAAGTTCATCATGTCTGGCATCGACCCATCCATAGACTCAGCCATCGACTCATCCTCAGGCGTCATGTGGCATACTTCTGTAACAGGTGCACGTAGAGGTTGGTGAAATCCTCTTGACCATAGCTCCGATTGTAGAAGAAGCAGAATGGATTGGGATTCAGCTCGAGAATCTGCCAGCCACGCTCCCGGTCGCGAATCAGATCGACAGCGTAAAACCCGAGATCGATGACGGCGGCGATCTTGACTGTCAGCCGTGCCAGCTCCTGCAGGATCAACTCATCCTGCACGCGTTCGGCCCGGCCCGTGGGGTGATGCAGCGGATTCCGATCATGTAGCGAGAGACCGTCACTGACTTTCTGGTAGGCCAGCAACAGATCTCCCTGCGTCGCCACGATCCGGTACTCCGGACCATCGGCGAAGGACTGCACGAGCACCAGGTTGTCAAGGAAGCCGGCGTTCTCGAACACCTGCTGCAGTCGAGTCGCCACGGCGGCACGATTCATCACCATGAACACGCCAGTCGACACCGAGCCCCGGGTCTTCTTCACCATGACCGGATAACTCATGGTCGCGTCCACATCCGCCGCGATATCCTCTACGGAGAGATGGGTCTTGTAGCGATTGAAGCGCTCCTCGGCGTAGGGATTGAACACCTGCATCGTGAACGGCATGGGCAGGCCGGCGGCGACCAGCATTTCGTACTGATAGCCTTTGTCCTCCGCCATACGCGCCGCCACGTAGTCATTGAAGGGATGTTTGTTGCGGTAAAACAACAGCGGGCGCCGTCCCCCTGTGACCCGTACGACATTGCCATCTCGTGACACGTCCTCTGTCTTCCACCCGAGCCGCACACAGGCCTGCTGCAGACATTCCAGACTCTCGTACGACACGTCCTCGCTGATGCCCTCCAGTTCGTGGGGCAGGGCGAAGAACTCGCGGGCCCTGGCCACCAGATGCAGCGAACCGGTGACACAGATATTGCCACCCTCACCGGCTTCCTGTTGGCCACGCTGCAGGGCCGCCCGCCAACCGGGCTCAACGTTCACCGGCACGTCTGTCGGCGCACACTGCTCCAGGTCCTCTACAGACATCGCCTTGGGGTGCTCCGACGAAGTCAGGATGAAGCGCTCCGCCAACAACGCCAGGCAGCGTAGCACGCCAGCGGCATCATGATCCTGATTGACCCCGACAACAAATGTCCAGCGCTCACTCAAGGGGCGCAGGTCATCACCCAGGGCAGCGGCGGCGGCCGGATTGTGGGCCCCATCGAGAATGATGCGTGGCTGCTCGCTGGCCCGCTCAAAGCGTCCGGGCCAGCGGTGGGTGGCAAGGACCTGAGCAGCGGCAGGAAGCGCCAGATCCCCCTGCAGATGCATCGCCGCCGCCACCGCCATTCGGGCGTTGTCGACCCACGTGCCGGGCCGTGTGGGACCAGGCTCGGGAGATACGATGTAGGGTGCGAAGGGTGCGCCAGGCCGCTCGATTCCACCAGGGCCACAGATACCGAGTTCGATCCCCTGGTGTTGCGCGTGCTGTCGGATGTGATCAAGGACTTCGGGGTGCTGGGCTGAGGTGGTCAACAGCGGGCGGCCGCCGCGGGCGACGCACAGCTTGTCACTGGCAATCGTGATGAGATCGTCACCAAGGACCGCACAATGATCCAGAGCCACCTGCGTGAGCACGGCCACATCGTGATCCCAGGCGTTCGTCGCGTCATAGCGGCCACCAAGACCTACCTCGAAGACGGCGATATCGACAGCGGCATCGGCAAACATCTGCGCCGCCAGGACCGTCAGTGCCTCAAAGCGAGAGAACTCGCCGAGCCCTTCGCGGTCGAAGCCGTGGGTGGCATCCGCAAACGTGGTCAGGCTGTCAGCCCATGAATCCTTGTCGAGCAGACTAGCGTCGATCTGGATGCGCTCACGCTGACTGTGCAAGTGCGGGGACGAATAGAGTCCGACCCGACGCCCACCGGCCTGCAGCAGGGCTGCCAGCAGGCTCGCGGTTGTGCCCTTGCCATTGGTTCCGGCGACGATGACCGACGGGAACCGCGTCTGCGGCTCGCCACAGCGGCGCAGCATCGCCTGTACCCGCGGCAGATACTGCTCGAGGGGACCTTCCGCCGGGCGACCCCGCTCCCAGTCGGGCAGCGTATCGAGAAAACGTTTGCTGCGGAAGTAGTCCATCAGCCGCCGCGCGTATGCATCTCGCGGCGCGGATCCTGGCGCAGTTCCTCGATCTGGTACAGGGCGCCCCGTTCGACGATCCCGGCGCGCTCCTCAGCCCCCCGGTCGGCCCGTTGGCCCCAGACCGTGGCAATCGCTTGTGACAGTTCGTCCCGTGTGGCGCCCTCGCGAACACGCTCACGCAGGTCGATGCCATCCCTCGCGTAGAGGCACAGATACCAGAAACCATCCGCCGTGAGCCGGCTGCGATCACATTCGCTGCAGAACGGTTGGGTCGTCGAAGAGATGACCCCGAATCGTTCCCCTCCGGGCAGTTGGAAGCGCTCTGCCGGGGCCCGATTGCGGCCCCCGACTTCGGTGATGCTGCCGTAGCGTGTGGTCAGGCACTCAATGATCTCCTGGCGCGGCACGACACGCTCTCGGTTCCACAGCGTCGCGCCGCCCACGTCCATGTATTCGATGAACCGCACCTCGGCACCGACGCGACGGCCAAACTCAAGCATGTCAACCAGTTCATCGTCGTTGAAGTCACGCATGACGACGGTGTTGATCTTCAGCGCCTCGAACCCCACGGCTGCGGCGGCTTCGATGCCGGCCAACACATCTTTGAGCGCGGCCCGGCGGGTCAGCGTCTCAAAGCGGGAAGGTTTCAGCGAATCGAGACTGACCGTCACACGTCGCAGACCGGCCGCATGCAGGGCCACAGCATGTTTGGCCAGTTGTGTGGCATTCGTCGTCAGTGCCAGATCATCAATGCTTGTGCGGGCGGCAAGGCCGGCGACCAGATCGGCCAGACCGGCCCGCAACAACGGCTCTCCGCCCGTGAGCCGCACACGCCGAACACCGTTGTCGATGAAAGCGTCGGTGAGGGCGAGGATCTCGTCGAAGGTGAGAATGTCATTCTTCGGCAACCAGGCATAGTCCTCTTCCGGCATGCAATAGGCACAGCGCAGGTCACAGCGATCGATGACCGAGATGCGCAGGCTTTGCAGGGGGCGGCCGAAAGTATCGGTCGTCGACAATGCGGAAGGGGTAACAACGGGGCTCGTCATAGAGGAGAGAACATACGTGCCGGTCCGTGCGCTGGCAATCGCCGTCGTATTTGCAGAACTGTAGTCCTGTCAACCGGTTAGGGCCACATTGGCAGTCCCCGCCCGGGATCCTATACTCGGGTATGGAATTTCTGCCACCGCAGTGGATCGAGCGCGTTCCCTCGACCAATACCAGCCTTCTCGAACAGCTCACAAGTGGCGCATCCCTGGCAGCCGGCACGGTACTGGCCACGGATAGGCAGACCGCCGGCCGCGGCCGTGGCACCCATCAATGGCAGACTGAACCGGGCCGGGATCTGGCCTGTTCCTTTGTGCTGCATGCCGCCGTCGCCGCCGAAAACCTGTGCTCGTTGTCCATGGCCGTCGCCCTCGGCGTTACCGATATGCTCGCGGGAATCGGGATCAGCGCCCGGACGAAGTGGCCCAATGACGTCACCGTGGACCAGCGCAAAATCTGTGGAATTCTGCCGGAACTGTCGCAGCAGGCATGGCGCCATGGACAACCAACTGTTGTCGTCGTCGGTGTGGGGCTGAACGTGGGCATGTCACAGGCGGACGCTGCGGCGATTGATCAGCCGGCAACGTCGGTGCACCTGGAAACCGGAACGACGGCAACTGCCCGACAACTGCTGCCCGCTCTGCTCGCGGCGCTGACGCCGCGCCTCGAGAGCTGGTCCCTGGGCGGGTTCGCCGCTCTGCGCCCGGACTGGGAGAGCCGTTGTGCCGGTCTCGGGGAAGTCGTGACCGTGATCGACGGCGATTCACTGCGACAGGGCGTGCTGGCCGGCTTTGGCGACGGCGGACAACTGCTATTGACCGAGGCGGGTAGGACGGTGGACATCTGGGCCGGCCACCTGCGGCTCGGGGCTGGCCCGTAGGCTCAACCCGGATCAGCCAGGAAGCACGGTCGCCAGTGCTGTTCCCGTAGCGACCTGGTCGCCAACGGCCACCAGGATCTGTGAGACTTCACCCGCCACGGGTGACGGTACCGGGACTTCCATTTTCATCGCTTCGAGGATCACCACCGGGTCGCCATCGTGTACGATCGTACCCGGCTCGGCGGCGATACGCAGGACCTTGCCCGGCATATTCGCCTCGACCGGCACGCCAGCGGCGGCAGCCGTAACCGGTACCGCTATGGGCTGCGCCGCACCCGCGGGAATTGCCGCGACACCGGCCTGACCGACACCGACGGAAAAGGTCCTGCTCCCGATCTGTACCTGGTCACCATCGACCACGGCGGTGTGGGTCTTGCCATCAACGGTTATGGCGTACTGCACGGGGCCGCTTGGCACCTCCACCTTCGCCGCCGCCGCAGCAGGCGCAGGCAACGGTGTTGGCGCTGCCGACAGGGATTGGGGTGCGCTGTCGAGTTTGCGCACGCCGAGTTCGGCCTCCCCCTGGAGGAAGGCGATGCCCTTATCGCCGCACGTGGCGACGATGAAGATGTTCTCATCCGAGACTTCGAGGCCTGCGGCGGCGAGCCGCTGACGGGAGCGCGGGATGCCTTTCTCCGAATCCTCGTCATTCAGTTCGAGGGGCGGCCGCGTCGTCGGCTCCATCTCCAGCTGTTTGGCCGCAAGATTGACCAGTTCCCTGTCGGGCGCTACGGGCGTGCGGCCGAAGTAGCCGAGAATCATACGGCCATAATCCGGGGCGATCTTCTCCCAGGGGCCGAACATGACGTTGTTGAAGGCCTGCTGAAAATAGAACTGTGAAACGGGTGTGACGGACGTACCGAAACCGCCGCGTGTCACGACCTCGCGCATGGCGCGGATCATCTCGGGATAACGATCCATGATGCCATTGTCGCGCAGCATCTGGGTGTTGGCCGTCAGTGCGCCACCGGGCATGGGGCTCCAGGGAATCATGGGCTCCACAGCAACGGCCTCGGGCGGCATGAAGTAATCCTTCATGCATTCCTTGAAGATCTCTTCGGCCTCCCGCACCTTGTCGACATCGATGCACAGGTCATACTCGGTGCCGCGCAGGGCGTGCCACATGACCAGCAGATCCGGCTGACACGTGCCGCCCGACACCGGCGCCAGGGACAGGTCGATGGCGTCGACACCGGCATCGAGGGCCGCATTGTACGCGGTGACCGAAATACCTGCCGTCTCGTGCGTGTGAAAATGGATCTGCGTCTCCGCCGGTAACAGCCTGCGCGCCTGGACAATGGTCTCAAAGACGGTCGCCGGCACGGCGGTGCCCGAAGCATCCTTGAAGCAGACCGAGTCAAAGGGAATCTCGGCATCGAGGATGGCCTGCAGAGTCTGCGTGTAGAAGGCTGCGTCATGGGCCCCGGCACAGCCCGGGGGCAGGGCCATCATGGTGACGCAGACCTGATGCTTGAGACCGGCTTCGACGATGCAACGACCGCTGTGCACAAGGTTCTGCACATCATTCAGCGCGTCGAAGTTGCGGATCGACGTGATCCCGTGTTTGGCGAACAGTTGCGCATGCAGCCGAATGATGTCACTCGACTGCGAGTCGAGACCCACAACGCTGATGCCACGGGACAGCGTCTGCAGGTTTGCTCCCGGCCCGGCGGCGGCCCGGAAGCTGTCCATCATGGCAAAGGCGTCTTCCTGGCAGTAAAAGTACAACGACTGGAAACGGGCCCCGCCTCCGGCCTCGAAATAGTCGATCCCGGCGTCGCGGGCGGCTTCGAGGGCTGGCAGGAAATCGGGTGTCAACACGCGCGCGCCATAGACGGACTGAAAACCGTCGCGGAACGCGGTGCACATGAAATTGACTTTTTTCGTCATAGCTCTCTCGTCTACTTAACCATTACCGACCACAGCATGCCGGCGCAGATCGCCGAACCGATGACTCCCGCAACATTGGGGGCCATGGCATGCATGAGCAGATGATTGTGCGGATCCTCGGCATGGCCGACGACCTGCACGACCCGCGCTGAGTCGGGTACCGCAGAGACTCCGGCGGCTCCGAGCAGCGGATTGATCTTGTTCTTCGTGAACAGATTGAGAAACTTGGCAAACAGCACGCCGCCCGCCGTCGCGATGGCGAAAGACAGGGCGCCGAGCCCGAAAATCGACAGCGACTCAGGCGTCAGGAAGGTCTGGGCCTGGGTGCTGGCACCGACCGAGAATCCAAGGAGAATGGTGACGATGTCGATGAATGAGTGGCGGGCCGTCTCCGCCAGGCGATCCGTGACGCCACTCTCCTTCAACAGATTGCCAAACATGAGCATACCCACCAGCGCCAGAGAGCCCGGCGCGATGAGAGCCGCGATCAGAAAGGCGGCAATCGGAAAGACAATGCGCTCGCGCAGTGACACCTGACGGGGCGGCGGCATACGGATCAGCCGCTCCTTCTTCGTCGTCAGCAGCTTCATGATCGGCGGCTGAATGACGGGGACCAACGCCATGTACGAATAGGCCGCTACGGCGATGGCACCGATCAGGTGTGGCGCCAGCTTGGCCGACAGAAAGATCGCCGTAGGTCCATCGGCCCCACCGATAATGCCGATGGCACCCGCCTCTTCGGGCGTAAAGCCAAGGTAGAGGGCACCAATGAGCGTCAGGAAGATGCCGATCTGCGCCGCCGCACCCAGCAGTACGAGGCGCGGGCTCGACAGCATGGCGGAGAAATCGGTCATGGCGCCGATGCCGAGAAAGATCAGCGGCGGATAGACCCCCTGACGGACACCGAAGTACAGGTAGTGGAGCACGCTGCCCTCATCATAGACACTCAGGGCCATGCCCGGGATCGTCGGGATATTGCCGACAATTGCGCCGAAGCCGATCGGCAGCAGCAGCAGCGGCTCGTAATGCTTGGTGATGGCAAGCGTGATGAACATCAGGCCGATGAGGATCATGAGGATGTTGCCCCATGTCATCGTCGCGAAGCCGGTGGTTTCGAGAAATTCGACGAATAAGTCCATTTGGCTCAGCCCGGTGCCACGTCGCTGCGCGCTGCATGGTAGGCAGCTGCTGCAGCGACGACTGTGGTCAGATCTTCGGTGGGCGCCGCCCGGTTACGTGGCGTCGCCACGACGGGCTCTGGGAACAGTCCCTCGACAAGCCTCAGAAGACGCGGCAGCACCGCGATCACGACACTGATCAGACTCAGGGCGGCGAAGACAATACTCATGCCGACGAGCGCAATGGCGGCGCCATGCCCGTCGACGATATTCTGGATTCCTGCCTGCGGATCAATCATAAGTGGACGAAATTCGCAAAAAGAGAGCCTGAACGCCAGAGGAAGATGTATGCGCCCTGCTATTGCTGGGTGAAAAACTTCCGGGTGTATTAACATAATACACGAACCCAGTTGTGTGGTTCTGCTTCGCCCCGATGCCGGAAGACCCCTGCGTGCGATTGATCCAGATCACCGACCTGCACCTCTCCGACCGAACCGATACCCCTGCTGCGGATGCTCTGCAATGGGCCATTGCTGAGAGCAATCGCCTTGCAGTCGATCTTGTGGCTTTTACCGGGGACATGACGGCCTGCGGTACCGGGGCCTCAGCCACGAACTTTCTCGCCGCCATCGCCGCCCTGAGCATGCCCTGGGTGTTTACGCCGGGCAATGCCGAACTCCGCACTGGCGGCGCCGCGCCGGTTCTTGCGGGGGCAATGGGCCGCAGATCTCTCGTCGTGGAGGGTGTGCACTTTCTGCTGCCGGACACTTCCAGCGGCCGGCTCTCCACGGAAGATCGCCGCTGGCTCGACACCGAAATCTGCACCTGGGGGCCCAACGTCCTGCTCACCCACTACCCGGTGGACGTACTGGATGAGGACTCGCGCGCCTGGGTCGAGGCATGGCTCGCCGCTCATCCTGTCGAACTGTATCTGGCCGGTCACCGGCATTTTGCGCGGGATCGAGCCGTGGCTGGCTGCCGGGAGCTCATCACGCAGGGCCTGGACCCGGACAAGGCCTTCGGCGGGCCACCCGGGATCACGCTGCTGGAGCGCTCTGCTGCCAGTGGCTGGTCCATGCAGGCCATCCCCTGGCCCCATGAGAACGCCCTGCTGCCGGCACTGACCGATCATTGTCCGGTGGGCTGGTCCATCCACGGAGATCCGGTGGAAACGGTCCGTGAGACCCGGCGTCATGCGTTGCATGTGCTCGAATTGCGGCCCCGGGATCCCGCCTATGCGGTGACGGAGATCATCGATGAGTTGCGTGCGTTACGGGACGAGCGTCCGATCTATCTGTCCTGGCACCTGCCAAACCTGCCCTGGGCCGAAGATACCGGCACCATTGAAGGACATGACGCCGTGCGTCGCCAGATCGACCATGGACGTGCCTGCGGGGTCAACGCCTTCACCGTACATGTGCCCAAAATCGGGGCCGCCGGCATGTATGAGGCAAACGACACGCACACCGCCGCATGGGAGGCATTCCTCGTTTGCTACGAAGACCTGTTTCGTGAGGCCCGTGCAGCGGGCCTCACGATCTCCATCGAGCACATCCACAACCAGCCGGGCACACCCACGGATCGCGCCAGCCGGGCCTTTGCCACCGAGATCGGTGAGTACCTCGAATGGATCGAGGCCGTCACCCACAGGCTCGGCGCCGGCACCGGTCAGGTCGGGGCACACTTCGACATCGGCCACGCGCGCAACAACGGCGACCTCGGCAACACCCAGCCTCTGGGCGACTGGTACGCCCGCATCGGCTCGCACATCACGGGGTATCACATCCATCAGGTGCGCCCCCACGAGGACACTGGCAAACTCACCAACCATCGGGACATCCAGTCCATCTACGACCGCACGATCAGTTACGCCGGCTTCCTGCACGCCTGGTCGCAACGGATGCTCAACCGTGCCCCGCTGTTCATCGAAGTCCGCGATGCCCAGGAGCGGCGACGCACCACGCGGCTCTTCCAGGAGTTGTTCGCCGCGAAATAGTCAGGCCGGAGCCAGCGCATTCACAAGTTCGCCAGATAGTTTACAAGCTGCACCGGCGAGTCAATCGTCATACCCATCACGCCGCAGTCCACCGCATGTTTGATCTGTTCCACACCCTGTACGCAGGTGGATCGTACCGCCAGACCCCGTGCATTGATCTGTGCGACGATCTCTGTCGTCAGGCTCGTCGGCTTGATACCGA
>CALFPI010000299.1 GCA_937919035.1 uncultured Gemmatimonadaceae bacterium | reverse complement strand
GTTCGATCATCACCACCGAGCCCAATGAGGTCGCCGCCACCGTGCATCACCGCATGCCGGCGATTCTTACCCGGGAGGATGCCGAAATCTGGCTGGATGCGGATGTCACCGATCTGCAGGCGCTGGCCCGGGTTCTGCGCCCCTACCCGCTCGGTGATCTCGTCGTGCATCCAGTATCGGATCGGGTCAACCACACGGGCAATGACGATGCCTCTCTGGTCGACCTTGTGGAGCCCGTAGCGCCCCCACAGGACCCGCAACTCGGCCTTGGCCTGTAAGGGTCCTTCAGGTCGTCCTACCCCGCCAGCAACCAGCGCAGCACCTCGCGGGCGGAAGGACGGCTGCCCGTGGCCAGGATGCCCACGCGAAACACACGAGCCGCGGCGCGCACGGCCAGCCAGATGGATAACACCAGCAACAACGTCGTGGCAACGTATTCCCACAGCGGTGGTGGCCCCCCCGACCGGTTCATCATAACAAACGGCGTCAGTGGTGGAATGAACGACAGCACCCGGGCGATGGTGCCGTTGGGATCCTTGCTGATGTGCGTCATCGACATGAGCGCCACAAGCAAGGGCATCATGGCCGGCCACATCAGGTTCTGTGATTCTTTGAGGCTCGTACACAGCGAGCCGAGGCCCACCAGGTAGGCTGCATAGAGCAGGTAGCCAAGGAGGAAATAGACGGCGAAAGCCACCAGGAGATAGGGATCCGCCGCCACCTGCGTCAGCCCCTGCGCCGCCGGACCCACGATGTGCGCCAGGCTCAGCATGCCGACGAGCAGACACAACGCCCAGGAGCCGACGACGATCAGGCCGGCGCCGGCGACACCGATGACCTTGCCCGTGAGCAGATCCGTGGGGCTTACCGAAGACACGAGCACCTCCATGATACGCGCCGATTTCTCTTCTATCGTGCTCGTCAGCAACATCTGCGCACTGGTGAACACCGCGATCCACAGCAGGTAGGTGAAAACCGCCGGCGCCCACTGTCGCACTTTGTCTCTTGTTGCCACTTCCGCCACTTCTCCACCAGCATCTACGCGGCGTTCACCAAAGGAGACGGACGCCTGCACCCAATCGGCCACCTGCGGCTGAATTCCTTCGCGCTGCAGGCGGACCCGGCGCACGCAGGCGTCGGCATAGGCGGCAAACCAGTCGCGCAGTTCACGGTCCGTCAGATTGTTCGACACGTACTCACTACTACGGCCACTGTCATACCGACTGGCGTGCTGACTGGCGTCCTTGGCCCGGCCCCCGCCGCGGCCAATGGGATCGCTGCCGATGATGAAGTAGGCGAACAACTGCCCCTCACGGATCGCTTTGTTCAGCGCCGCCTCTGTGTCGGTTCCTGGTGGCACCTCGACACGATCAAAACGCTGGCGTGACAGCTCCAGATGCAGTCGATCGAGATCTTCCGTCGTAGCCCTCGTCCACCAGTCCAACAACTCGGCTCGGCGAGCGATGACGAAGGTTGAAGCGTCAACCGTGGCAGCAGATGCCAGAGCCTGGATCATGCCATCCCGGTGCATCTCGTCGAGTTCACGCCAGGCGCCACCGAAAGCACGTAGGATCTCGGGCAGACGATCGTGCGCCTCGCGGTCCTGGCGATGCTTCCGCTGCAGGTCTTCAGCCAACCCCTGCAGATCGTCCTGGTAAATCGACCGGTCGATCTCGGCCAGCAGCCATCCCGAGTCGTCGACGACGGCGTAGCGCCGAGCATCCGTCGTACGGTCCAGCAGGACGGGCACCGCCACCGCCAGACAGATGATCACCGGCAGCGACAGCAAACCGATCCAGAAGGCCTTGGTCGACACCGTCTGGCGAAATTCCTGCCGCGCCACAAGCCAGGCCTTGTTCATCCCAGACTCACTTCGGCGGCGGAGCGGTTGACGCTGCGGATAAAGACCTCGTGCAGCGACGGTTGACGCAGATCGAAGGCCAGGACCGTGACGGCGTGTTCGACGAGGCTCCGCAGCACAACCTGTGGGTCGCCACCCTCAGCAAGAATGATCTCTGCCTGACGGCCGGCGTCATTGACGCGCTGCACATCCGGCAACCCGGCAAGCATACTGATGTCACCTTCATATTCCAGATGCACGGCGCCACCGGCGGCGGCCCGCACCTGCTGCGTGGCACCATCCAGCAACTTGCGACCGCCGTCGATGAGGACCACATGATCGCAGATCTGCTCCGCCTGCTCCGTGATATGTGTCGAGAAGATGACGCTGGCACCGCGCTCCCTGAGGCCGATGATGACGTCGCGCATGAGATCTCGATTGACCGGATCGAGCCCGGAGAATGGCTCATCGAGAATGACGAGATCCGGCTCGTGAATCAGCGTGGCCAGAATCTGCACTTTCTGCGCCATTCCCTTTGACAGCGCCTGGCAGCGCAGTTGACTGCACGACCCGAGTCCGTATTTGTCGAGCAGGTCACCTGCGCGAGACCGGGATTCGAGATCGGACAGCCCCTTGAGGGCGCCGAAATAGGCGACCTGGTCCAGGACCCGCATACGTGGGTAGAGGCCGCGTTCCTCCGGCAGATAACCGATGCGTTCGCGGACAAGCCGCGGATCCTCATGCCCGAGCACCGACACGGAACCACTGTCCGGCAGATAGATCCCGAGAATCAGCCGCATGGTGGTGGTCTTGCCGGCACCGTTGGGTCCCAGAAAGCCGTAGATCGCACCGGGCCAGATCTTCAGCGACAGGTCACATACTGCAGGCCGGTCGCCAAAACTTTTGCTCACCCCGTCAAGGTGCACAGCACATGTGACCCCGGTCACAGTTGTCTCCTCCGTGGCGACCCATACTTTGCCAATTTCCCCATGCACACACTTGCGCCTTTACTGAACTCTGTGTCTATTTCGAGCGTATCTATTTTGAACAAAACTTGGCATCAAACGCCAACTTTACTCTACGACTGGAAATGAACGCAATCACCGTGGAAGTCTTCCCCGAACCTGCAACCCATACTGTACTGTCTGATGATGTGCATCAGCAGTTGTGGGAGCGCATCAATACGCGCCTGCAGCGTGGCGATACTCTGATTACAACAAAAGACTACGTCACGGCCGTCACTTCTGAGTATGAGGCGATAACCGGCGAGACTCTGACATCCTCGTTGCGTGAACTGTTCCAGGATGCCATCGACAATTATAACCGGGATTACCCGGAGCGCTACGTGGCCAAGGGCGTGCGCAATTCGGTGCTGCGGGCGTTCCAGAGCGGGTGCTTCAAACTCGACTGGGATGTGCTGCAGATCGAAAGCGCCGGCGCCCGGTCGATCGCCCGCTTCAAGAGCCGCGACTGGGTCCGCGGTTTCCTTAAAGAGGTACACATCGCGCCCAGTACGATTCGTCCCGATGACTGTGTGCAGAGTGCCAAGGATGTCATTTCCGGGCGAAGTGATCGGATGGTGCGGCACGATCCGACAAAACCTGTCATCCCCGCAGAAAAATCTGCTCAGGCACCCGAGCCGCTCAGCGCCGACACGGTCGAGGCCCTAAGTGATGGCACCATCTCGCAGGGCGAAATAGAGAGCCGGCAAAAGGAACAGGACCAGTCCCAGGCGCGCATCGAAACGCAGGAGTTGAGCCGCGCCGGCGAGCGCGCCGAGAGCTACGTGCGACAAGGCTACCTGACGACGGATGAAGGGGAAGCCGTGCGTCAGCTGAGCGACATCGACGCTCGCCTGGCCCGCGGCGACATCGATGATGCCGAGGCCAGCCATCTGCGCAACTCGCTACTGAACAAGGAGCAACGCTACGCCCTTGAGCGCAAGGTCAAGGGCGCCGTGGATCACGCCGTACGCTTCCTGCAGGCCTTCGAATCCATGCAGCGTATCAATACCGAGCTCGATGAGGCCCTGGAGTTTCTCATCTTCCACAAGAACATCCTCGACGCCGACAAGGGCCCCGCAGAACGGGGGCGAGCTGCCCAGGCATTGCTCGAGGACCGCGACATGCTGCACAAGATCATCGATATCATGGACCGCAAGGACCAGGAGGTCCGCATGATCTCCGTCGGTCTGCCTCCGTACAGCTATGTCGTCAGACGCAACGAGCGTATCGGCAACCTTATCATCGAAGAGGTATTCATCGATGATCTGCGCAGTCTGTCGGTGGAGGACATGTCGGACCGTCTGCATTCCGAAGATCCACTGACTCGCGTACGCCCCGCCGCCGATGTCCGCTGCCTGATTGCCATCATCAGCCATCTGATCAAGCCCACCGCCTGGCGCAAGGATGTGCGCATGCTGCGGGTGCAGGACACCATCGAACAGTTCTACCACGAGGCGGAGGATATCGGCGAGGCCCGCAAGCAGGCCGAATCCTTCCTCGCCCGACGCCTGCGTCGCATGTTCAAGGATCTGACCAGCGACGAGAAGGAAGAGATGGAGCAGAAGGGCGCCCACATGATCGACGCCATCGAAGAGAAAGTCCTCACCGAGCGCCAGGCCGCCGCCGCTGAGGAGGCCGGGCAGAACCTCGTCAGCACGGCGGATCAGGGCATCGCGCAGGATGACGACGCCCTGACTGAGGAAGAGATGAAAAAAGGCGCTACCATCGGCAGGGTAGAGATGCGCGTCGCCGGTCAGATGCGCCGTGTCCCGCGCAAGATCATGCTGAACCCTGATGATGAGGATGAATTCGTCCTGGCCCAGCGCAACCGTGACACGGGCGAACTGGAGCCGGTACTGCGCCGTGGGGCGCCCCGGGTGATCGAGCGCGGCACGGACGGCTACTGGAGCGTCACGAGCAATTGAACCCTGTTTGGGCCATGTGTCGCTGACAGAGGCCCTCTTTTCAGGGCCTTTATCGTTCTACCCGATTTATTTGTTCACAGTAGTTCATAGTAGTTCATAGTAGTTCATAGTAGTTCATAATTTGGGAAAATTGACGATATAACGAAGAGTGGTTCCTCCCCTCTCCGCCCACGTCAGGACGTTTCCTCTCCCATGCCTGCCGTAGACTCCATGCTCGGACTCTTCGGACTGGCGACACGTCGTCAGCTCGAATCCGCCGTGGACCGCAAGGATCGTTGGCACGGTCTCGTGCGCAACGTCTTTGTGCCCTATTACCTGAAATTCCAGGAGACGGCTCTGGGCAATATGCCCGAGCTGCCTACCCGCTACTCGCGTGCGTGGGATGACCACATCCAGGCGGAACTGGATCACTTCCAGAGCCTGGATCTGACGGCCGTCGGAGACCTCCTCGAGGCGGCGGGTTTTGGCACTGAGAAGTGGGAGCGTCTGCAGGAGACCGGGTTTCCTGCCCTGGGCAGGCTTCTTGACCAGGCTGCCGCCGTCGGTGCCGCAGAGATTGATGCTGCCGTACATGCCGACATCCTCGATCTGCTCTCCCGTCACCCGGAGCTGGCCAGCGAAATCGTGCGCTGTACGGACCCCGATTCCGGGACCCTGCGTCTCACTGATGACGATATCGCCCGAAGCCCGGCCTACCAGCGACTGCTGGCAGATCTTGCCGCCGCCAAAGATGAGCTGCGCCGTTTCCGCCGCGGCGGCCAGCGCGCCGTCGAACGTCTGCACGATCTGGAAGCCGAACTGCTGCTCAGCCGCAATGGCAACGGCCATCCACCACAGGATTCACCCCGCCCGCCGCGTGATACCAGCATCGAGGACGAGCGGGAGAAAGCGGGCCTGCGCAAACAGCTACGCGCCCAGGACTCGTCCATCGCTGCGCTTCGTGGTCGAGTGGAGGAGCTCGAGACGCAGGTGCAGACGCGCCCGGATCCGGACAGGGCCCTGGCGGATCGAGCCGGCTGGCTCGAGCGTGAGCTGGAAACCCGTGATGATCAGGTGGTGCGCCTGCAGGAGCGCATCGAAGGCCTGCAGGATGCCCTCAACAAGCAGGACCACACGGTCGACGAATCCGACGAGCTGCGGCAACTGCGCGTTGAACTGAAGAAGCGCGACCATGATCTTGAACAGGCGCGCGCCGAAAACGATGCGATCCGTTCGGGTATGGCGACCTCTATCCCTGCCGAGGATGCAGCAGACGCCGAGCAACTGCTGCGCCTGCACAACGAGCTTCCCGCAGGCGGTTCCACCATCGACGCGTTGCGCGCTGAACTGGAGCGCGACGAGGGGCGGCTGACAGCAGAGAATCAGCGGCCCGAGTCGGGCTCCGACGAGGAGCTGACGGACGAAGTGCAGCGACTGCGCAGCGACCTGAAGGCGCGGGAACACACCATCGAAGCCCTGCGAGACGAACTGGCACGCAGCGAGGAACATCTGGGTACACCGGATCGCCCTGTGGCGTCCGATGCCAAAGACCTGTCGGCAGAACTGCAGCAATTGCGCAGCGACCTGAAGATTCGTGAACATAGCATAGAGGCCCTGCAGGAGCAGGTGGCCCGCCTCGAAGCCGACGCCAGGCGCGAGGCGGAGCGGACGGCGCGGGAGCCGGAGGCAGCAGCGGCGGCAACCACGGAAGCGCCACGGGCGCGCGGTTCAGCGCCGGATCGTCAACCGGAGATCGACGCCCTGGCGCGCGACCTTCGTGCGCGGCAGTCCACCATCGAAGCCCTGCGCGAACAACTGCAGACATTCGAACGGGAACTGGGCCAATCGCGTGAACTGCTCATGGCGGAGGTCAAGAAACTCGCCGCCCTGGCGGCGGGTGAAGTTGAACTGAGGCCGGCAGAAGAACTCGAGTCCCTCGATGCTGACGAACTGATGGATTATGCCCGACAGGTCGCTGAAGATCTCGACGTCCGCCGGCAGACCCTGGATCAGGGCCTGCAGGGCGTCGAATCGGTGAAGGGCAGCTACGAAGACACAAAACGAATCTTTGAAGAGCAGCAGCACAACATGGAGACGCAACTCGAGCAGCTACGCACCGAAGTCGACCAGTACCGCGAGCAGGAGGAACCCGCCAAGGATGAGACCCCGGCCGAATTGCGGGATCTCGTCGTGCAGCAGCGCAGCCAGCTTGAACTTCTGGCAACCCGGGTGCGGCAGCTCCTAGGGACCAACAAGGAGCTCAACGAGTCCAACAAGAAGATGTACTCGAACCTTGAGGAAGCAGTGAAGAAAGTCATCCCGCTGCGTCGTCAGATCGAGGAACTGGAAAGCCTGCAGGACACGCTGCAGAGGTTCATCCGGCAGAAGTACGATCGCACTTTCACCATGCGACAACTGCAGGAGGCCGGTCTGCGCTGAATGCGCCGGCTCGACAGGCCTATCCCGTCGAGTCGGCCAGGACGTCACGCAGATGCCCGAGCTCTTCTTCGAGCCGCGTCAGCCCTGCCGATGCTGTGCCCAGATCCGCCGCCCGACCGCTCTGTTCCAGCGCCAGCGCGGCGGCGCGCATCGCCTCAGCCCCCAGGCTCGCCGCGGCGCCTTTGATACCGTGGGCAATCCGTTCCAGTTTGTCCGCCTCCGCCGCCATCAGGGCTTGCCGCAGTTCCTGCATACGTGCCGGCATGTCGGCGAGGAACAGCGTCACAAGCTCGCCGAGCAGTTCCTCGTCGCCCTCCATACGCTCGAGGGCGGCCACACGGTCAAAGACGGGGATCCCGCCTTCCTCGGGCCGCTCCGGTGCTGTCGACACAATCTCTGTTGGGGGCTGCACCACGTCGGTTGGTGGCTGCAACAGAACTTCACCTGGCGCCACACCGCAGACGCGGAAAATGGCATCAAACAGGTCGGCCGGCTGCAGCGGCTTCGATACATAGTCGTTCATGCCAGCCTCCAGGCAGCGCTCTCGATCCCCTTTCAGCGCGTGCGCCGTCATGGCGACAATCGGCACGGGCTCGCGAACTGTCTCCGCGTCGCGCTGGCGAATCCGGCGCGTTGCCTCCAGGCCATCCATCGTCGGCATCTGCACATCCATCAGCACCAGATCGACCCCTGCCGTTTCGAGACGCGCCACAGCCAGGGCACCGTCGCCTACGACCTCGACCTGATGGCCCGCCTTCTGCAGAAGACGGCAGGCGAGTCTCTGATTCACGGCATTGTCCTCGG
>CALFPI010000298.1 GCA_937919035.1 uncultured Gemmatimonadaceae bacterium | reverse complement strand
GCACGAGAGCTTGCTTGACCATCCGCAACGACTCATCGCCGCCACGCAGATAGGAAAAGAACAGCCCGCTCTGGGCGGCGGCATCACCGCGTGTGTTGATCTCGAAGTCCGCGCCGAACTCGGCAGAGCGCGAATGCAGCACGAGACGTGGTTCACCAAGACGACGGGCGGTGACAGTCAGGGGTGGCGCCGCTGTGGCGAGATCGCCCGTCACCAGGTTGATACTGACGTTGAGCGTCTTACCGCCCTGCTCCTTGCTGCGGATGTGATTGTCGGACGCATTGGCACTGGAGATACCCAGCCGCAAAGGCGAGCGTACGACGAAGACCTTGCCGAAGTCACTCTCAGGAAGAGGGAGAGGCTCAGCCGGGGTCCGCACCCCTTCCAGCGACCGTCGCAAGTCGGCACGCTGCAACTGGTTCACCCGCTTTTCGTATGCCGCCGGGAGATCAGCTACGGCTTTCTTCGCTTTCAGACCAGAGATTTCCTCGCCATCGATGCCGCAGGCCGGTAGGCCTCGACGGCGCCAGATCCTGCCATCCTGCAGCCGGCCGAAGATGGCACCGCAGACCATGGCAACACGCATGCCTCGCAGGCGACGAGGACTGCCCTCAAGAGTGTCAACGTACTGTGCAAGTTTCTTCAGGATTGCCAGCAGGACACCGGTGTCATCCGTCGGCACCAGCTGCAACAGATCGTCGTGACCCACATCCAACCGTTCATCAACGACCTGCACGAAGAGACCCGGCAACTCCTTGTCAACTGCGGCACCGAAGTGCTGGGTCCAGGAATCCGTGGGGAAGCGCTCCACCAGAGCACTGATGGCGGCCCCCGTCGTCAGACCTGCCGACAGACCGGGTGACAGCACCAGCGCCCGCAGTAGCGTACGACGCTGCGCCACTGTCGACCGATCCTCGCGGGCCTCATGAGCGATCGCATCAAGCAGCGGCTGCAGCTCATCCAGGGAGAGGACGTTCGCAATCCGTTCTGTTTCGTTTTCCATTCCCTCTCCTCACACCTCCATGGCATCAGGGTGGGTGATCGGGGCAAGGGTCTGGCCCAGGGACTGGGCTGGGGACTGGGTCCGGGCAATGCCATCCCACATGGACAGCGATACGCCCGCCTCGCAACGACCCTCACCAGCCCCTGGAAGAAAGCGGGCGTGAGCAAGGCCCGCAGGGCGTGGATTGAGTTCAAGCAGGACCGGTGACACCGCGCCCGTCTCATCCGTGTCGAGCACGACGTCGATACCGGAAAGCCCAAGAGGCTCGTGGGCACCTGCAGCCAATTCGACCACCTCACGCAGTCGCGCGAGATCATCTGCGGAGAACGGGATGTGTCTGCCATCGGCACGGCAGATCAGCGCCTGCAGGACGGATGCAAGTGGCATAAGTCTTCCGCCGGTGCCGCGGGAGGCCGGATGGTCGGCATCGACACCGGTCTGCGCATATCCGGATTCGGCGATGAAATGGTTGCCATCATGAGCCACATGCAGCCGCAGGGCCAGACTGTGGACACATCCGGTGTCAGGATCACACCAGCCAACACCATCCCGTCGTTGCTCGACCAGCACCGGACCCCACTCCCAGCACGATGTCAACTGCATGTCGAGTTGCTCATCCACAGCCGCATCGGTCCGGCGAAAATACATGACACGATCGCCTTCTGTGCCCGTATTCGGCTTGATGACGATTTCATCGGAAGCGGCGAGGAATGCATGCGCATCGGCGCGATTGCCGGGCTGTAGCAGGAGGCCCTGCGGGATCTCGAGCCCTGCCGCGGCCCAACGAAGGCGCAGGCCGTGCTTGTCATCAGCCGCTGCAGAGGCCGACCAGGGGTTGAGCTGCTGACACGACTGGGAGGCCGCCCAACAGCGGTGCCGTTCCATCTGGCGCTCACCAAGAGCCAGAAACTGTATCGAATCGAGACCAATCGGTTTTGTCAGCGATGTCTCGATGAAACGGTCGCTGTTGCCATCATAGTACAGTACCCGTTGCGCCAGCCCTTCAATGAGCCAGTCTCCACGAACTGCAACAACCCGAAAAAAAGGTCCCGACACTCTGGAGTCGTGAACAAAGGCGTCGGCTATCAGAGGGTAGATTTCGTGCGTGATAAGAGGCGCCGCGTGGAACAGGATCCCGTGCGTCCAACGGCTACCATCCTCCGGCAGTTCCGCGCGCGCCTCCAGGGCGATGCATACTTCGGGGGCCATCGGTTCACTTACCAGGTCGGACACGGCCAGATCGATGATGCGCTCGCAATAGAGCAAGTCCTCACGCAGGGCCCGTTCCACGCGCCGGCGGGTCTGAGGCGACAGGGCCTTGTCAAGGGCGCCAAGGCCCTCGGTGACGAGCTGACGCAGACCGAGGCGGGCGCGATGCGTGGCACAATTGCGTGCCGGACAATCGGGGGCGGCGGCTACCTCCGCAACCATGTACTTCAGCAGAACGCTGGCTTCGTCTGCAGAGAGGGTTGCGACACGCGGCAGACCGAGGCCATCACAAGTCCGCGTCCAGGCCACGTCGGCGTCGCGCGATTTCATCCGACCGGTTCCTCTCCGAGGGCCTGCAGGGCCTGGAGGTAGACTTCTCCGCCACGTGTCAGGTCGCGTAATACAACACGGGCGTTGACGCCGACACGATTCCAGTCAAAAGGCCGATGCTCTGACAGACTGGCCTCTCTTTCGTGGAATTCTTCCCGCAGGGCAACACGATCCCACAGACCAACACCGATGTTCGGCTCGATCATGACGACACGCCAGCTGGCAATCGAGCCCGGAAACCGCAGGCCATCACGTTGCAGAATGAAGCTGGGCTCGCCCCCCGCCTCGTGGCGTATTTCAACCAGATCGCCGACTTCGGCAAAACATGGCGTGACCAGAAAATCCAGCATCATGTAACGTGGACTGCCGTAGGATACACCCGTGAGATCTGTACCGACGGCGCGTCCCGTCTCGGCAGTGTAGGTCTCACCTGCACGACGTTCGTACGCCGATAGGGCTTCCATGACCTTGCGCGCTGAATCAGCGAGCCCCGCAAACAGTGGGTCACCATGTCGGGGGTGGACGAATTCGGGCAGGAATTGCTCGAGGCTGCCGCCACGGCCAACATTCGTGATCAACTGTTTGCTATTGAGCGTAATCCAATGAGACAGATGCCACTTGTCTTCAAGGGCGACGTCGGCTGCCGGATCATCCGTGGAGACGATCACGCGATGCGAACCATAGAGAGGCGATTTCGGTCGCCGCCGCCGCTCCACGGCGGAACCCCAGTCGGTGATCTGACGGCGAACGAAAGAAGACATGAAGGCATCCGTCGCCCAGTACTCCGGGCTGGCAACGATGACCTCCTGGATGGCGACGTTGTGGCGCAGGCTGATCTGATAGATGAAGTCGACAGCCTGCTCGAGTTCTTCCTCGTCGACTTCGGATTCGGCAAGTTTTCGTAGCACGAAAGCGCGAGCATTGCGGCCGCCGGATTCGGCGGCATCCTTGACCATCACCAGTCGATGCTGGCGGGCAAACCCGCGTAACCCCGTGTAGATCCCCTCGTTCTCGAGTCCGTTTTCGATCCAGCCCTTTACCGTACGCTCGTCGGCAGCCCGCCGAGTCCAGGAGGCAAGCCAATCGATCTCACGTGGCACGTCGACGCCTGAGTCGGCATCGAAAATATCGGGGTACTTGGCTTTGTCATACGTGGTCCACGTATGGAAAAGTGACTGCACGGAGAAAGGCAGGCCACAATCCTCCAGCCGGCCCGAGGAATATTCGGGATCTCCATGGAAGGGGTAGACGACGCTGGCGCGCACCGGACGGGTAAAGGCAACGGCAAGGCGAATGCCCTTTGGATGACAACGCATCGCATTTTCGGTCGCACGAGTCTCGTCCATGCCTGCATGCCGCACAAGAGCCTCGGCATAGGCAGATGCCGAAACGTAGAGATGACCGGAATGGACCTCGACTGTGGGCCGAGGCTGCCCCGCAGGCTGTACCAATTCGACGCGACGCGTGATGATCAGGTTGGCACCGGGTCTGCCCTCGGCCTCAAGTTCGGCCGACAGAGTCGGGCCTTCCCGCAAGGCTCGCGAGTAGTGTGTACGACCGACGGGCAATGAGATGACATGGTTGACCCGATGGTCCGCGTCGATGAGCTCAGGATCGAACTCGGCAAAGACCTCGGGCAAGGGGAAGCCGTCGTTGCGCACAAAAGCGAGTTCGCGCAACTGTCCGTAGGCGCGCCAACGGCGTTCGGCGAGGCTGCTTCCTGAGGCGCCGATCGGATCGATCTGTCGATCGTTGACGAAGTTGCCGAGCAACAGATCCTGCTGTTGCTCGGGGAGCTGCGCCACTTCGGTATGGCACACCACGACCTGACGCAGGTAGCGGGCGAGCCATTCGTGATGCGTTACACAGAACTCGTACAGCGCCTCGCCCGACAGGTGAGCGTAGCCGATCCCCCGCGAATAGACCCACGGGCAATATTCGTAGAAGTGATCGTTGATCGTCTCGGCAAAGAAATCGGCGAGGGTGCGCCAGAGTTCGGCGGCATCCGTCTCGGCGCCCTGGCGCGTGTGTGGCAGGGTCGTTTCGACGGCGAGGAGGATGTAGAACAGTTCCGCGCCGCGCGCGATCTGTACAAGCGCAGGGGCAGCGGTGCTGGCTCCGTCGCGCTCAACGATCATCTGCGCCAGACGACCGAAGTCTCCCACATCCTCGTAGCTGCCGGCAATCTGGCGCCAGTTGTCAAGATTGATTTCCCGGCCCAGAAACAACTGCGACAGGTTGTCGACAAAGACCTGCGCTTCATCGGCGTGGTCTTCGTCATACAGTTGGCTGACCAGGGCGAACAGCGCGTTGCGGGTGTGGGCGATAAAATTGCCGAAGGCAGTATCCGTCACGGGATTGCGCGGGTCGCCCAAGGCGTCGATGGCGGCAATACAGGCCGAATCAAACCCGGCCTCGCCCGTGTCGACCGACTCGACGGCACGGTGTCTCTCGTTCAGGGCCCGGGCGCGAGCCACACGTTGAGCCAGCTGGCGGCGTGCCTCCAGGGCTGCAACGGGGCGGTCTTCAGACGCCTTGTTCGAACTTTCTATGCCCTTTTCCTCGCGAAAGTCCTCTATCTGCGGCACCGCTGCGGGGTGCAGCAGGTGCAGAATGAGACGTTCCGATTCATCATTCTCGGGGCGATTCAGATCGCGGCGCCAGGTGTCGATTTCCTCGCGGTGCGCACCATCGAGCAGAAATACGCCCCCTACAGCGAGGAAGTCGCCAAAGGTGAATTCTTCCAGCGTGACCCCTGCCGCGATCCGTGCAAGAGCCCGCGCAAGCACCTCGTCCCGTGGCCGCAGGCGACTGAAACGACGCAGCTTGTCGACTTCAGCCAACTGCTGCTGCACTTCCTGCTCGGCGCGGATTTCCTCGACGATGCGAGAGTAGGCGGCGCTGGCTGCTTCGATCGAACCGGCACGCAGGGCTGCATGGAGGCGAGATGCCCGGCGTTTCTGGCGCCGCATGGCCAGACGCCAGCCTTCCACGGTCTCATGGCCCACACCGATACTGACGTAGACGGG
>CALFPI010000297.1 GCA_937919035.1 uncultured Gemmatimonadaceae bacterium | reverse complement strand
GCCATTCAAGAGAATGTGCCACGTATTTACATGGCCAGTTCCGTGCATGCCTACGACTTCCACCAGGCCATCGAACACAACGAGGATCCAATTCCCCCTTTTCCTGATACCCGCGTGGATCGGTTCGGCTACCAGCCATCGAGCCTCTACGGGATCAGCAAGCGCTGGATGGAGATGTGTGGGCAGTTCTACGTCCCGAAACTGCATCCGGGACAGAAGATTCTGGCCGTGCGTATTGGGGCGGTGAACCCCGGGGGTGGCCCTGGCGGGGAGCCTGGACATGTGATGCGGCGTCTGTGGAACAGCTATCGCGACTGCGCCGGCCTGCTGCAGGCCTTTATCGAGTGTAGCGACGACGCCCCGCCTTTCTGGACGGCCTTCAACATCTCCAACAACCATACGGAGGCCTTTCCGCGGTCCCTGTTCGACACGGTGAACCCCTATGGCTTTGTCCCCTGCGACAACGAGGCGGACGAGGCCTGATTTGATCCGGGGCATCAGCACATGAACCGGCGCTGGACTGTGGGCGTCGCTTCCTGCGCACTGATGGTGTGCGCTTCACTGCCGGCACAGGAGGCAGCCATCGATATCGTTCTGATCGGTGATTCCACCGTTACCGATGCCTCCGGTTGGGGCAAGGCTCTGGCGGAGCGCTTTGGTGATGCCGTCACGGTGCACAACCTTGCTGTGGGTGGTCGCAGTGCCCGCAGTTGGTATGACGAGGGGCGACTCCCGGCGGCTCTGGCCCTGAAGCCCGACTTTGTCTTCATCCAGTTCGGCCACAACGGTCAGCCCGGCAAAGGTCCCGAGCGTGAGACCGATCCGGCCACGACGTACCGGGATTTTCTGCGCCATTATGTCACGGCCTTCCGCGATGTTGGTGCCCGGCCCATTCTGATCAGTTCGGTCACACGTCGCACCTTCGACGATCGGGGCCACATCGAGTCCTCGCTGACGCCATGGGCAGAGGCAGCCGGTGTCGTGGCTGCGCAGATGAAGGTGCCCTTCATCGATCTGCATACCACAAGCATCGCCCTGCACAATGAGATGGGCGTGGAAGCCAGCATGCGCTTCAACCCAGAAGAGGGCGACAGGACCCACTTCAACGAAGTCGGGGCCGCCGCCATGGCCGACCTGATTGTCGCAGATCTGCGTACCGCCGCCCCCGAACTGGCGGTATATCTGCGCCCACTTCCGTAAGGGCATATGATCATCATCCTCTTCCCCGTCCTGGCCTACGCTCTGGTCCATGTCGTGGGACGATACCTTCCAGCCCACATCTGGGGCGCTGACCAGCTCCACTACTACCCTATGGTGGTCACGGCGGCCTTTGTTCTGACGGCGCTGGTGGGGATCACCCTTGGTGCCAGGGCAGACTGGCTTCAGCGGGTCGACGACACACTGGCCCGTCTGTTGACGCCCTTGAAGAGGCACGCACCTTCGGACCTCTGGTGCAAGGTCCTCCTGGCGGCCCTCTTCGTTCTCTTCGCTTGCCTGTTCGGTGACAGAACCCACCATCTCGGCGACAGCGCCAAGTGGTTTGCCGTACTCGATCACGCGCTCCTCGGCACTGCTTCCATGCAGGCCATCCCGGGACACCACAGTCATCTCGACATCCAGGGCCTCGAGTATGTCAACGTCCAGCAGGCGCTGGATCTGTTCATCCACTTTCAGTTGTACCGCGTTGGGCATGTACTGTGGCAGTGGACAGCCGTCGATGCCTACGAATGGATCAGCAATCTGTCGGGTGGGTTGTATGCGGTCATCCTGTGGAGCCTTGCAGGGCTGCCCGCGCTACGCACGCGCGATCGTCTGACGCTCTTCGTTTTCCTTCTCGCTTTGGGGCTGACGCAGCTTTTCTTCGGTTATGGCGAGAGTTACACACTGGTAACCGTGGCGACGGCGCTCTACGTGCTCAGCAGTCTGCGGGCGCTCCGGGGGGAGGCGTCACTGCTCTACCCGACGCTGTTCCTCCTGCTGTCGGTCGCCCTGCACCTGCTGTCCCTGTCGCTGTTGCCCTCGTGGTTCTACCTGTTGTGGCGGGACAGGACACGACTTGGCACCTGGGTACGGAAACCCGTGGTCTACCTGCCGTGCCTCATCCTCGGTGGCGTTGCCGGTGTCGTTGCCTACGCCGAATTCTACCGGGATCTGCACCTGCCTCTGTGGCAGGCCGAAGAGGCAGGAAAATACGCGCTTGTCTCCGTTCCTCATGTGGCCAACCTGGCCAACGAGATCCTGCTGCTGTCCCCTTTCGGGTTGCTCTGGGGCATTGTGGCACTGATACGTCGGCAGGAACCTACCGCCCAGAAGAGCTTCCTGGGCGTCGCTGCGCTGGGTTCGGGAACGTTGATCGTCGCCCACTATATCAGCATGGGGGGCAGAGATTGGGATCTCATGGCTTTCCCGGGTCTGTTCTACGCCATGTGGGGAATCTTCTGCCTGCTGTTGATGACGGACCGTGAAGGTCTTCTGCGAAAGGTTCGATGGTCCGTTCTGCCCTTGATGGTGCTGCATACAGCCCTGTGGCTGGGTATCAACAACGATCCCGCACGCGCCATGGAGAGACTGGGAAATCTTCTGCAGTACACGCCCAATCAGGCGCTGCACTACCAGCACTTTGTGCGCGGACACTACCACCTGAACGTGCGCCAGGACAGTCCCGCACTTGCCGCAGTCCACTTGCGCAAAGCCATTGCCGCCACAGCGGACTCAGATGTCGTGACCTTGCGACGCTACGAGAAGTATCTGGGGCAGGCCCTCGTCATGGCCGGGGACTTCGGCGGCGCCATGGATCACTTCGACCAGGCTTTCACCGGGCAGGATCGTCCCGTTGAGGTGCAGTCGGATCTGACCTTCCACGACCTGTGGATCACAGCCATGATTGAGGGTGGCTACGAGGATGCCACAGGGGGTGCGCACGGCACAGCCGAGCAGAAGTGGCGTCAGGCCGCCGACCATGCGCAGCAGATCATCGCGATTCAACCATCCGTCTCGCTGTTCAGGCTGCTGGGCAGAGCCTTGCAGGCGACGGGGCAGCCAGAGGCTGCAAGGGCAGCCTACCGCAAGAGCCTCGCACTTCCGGGGAGCCCGGAAGAATGGGAGCTGACCAGCGTGTATCTGGCCCAGAGTCTGCAGGAGAGTGGACTTCGGGAAGATGCGGTCCGGGTCCTCGAGGAAGCGATCCGACTAGGTGCCAACCAGGCAGATCTCTACTTCAACCTCGGCAACCTGCTGTATACCAATGAGCAGTACGGGTCCGCCGCCCTGAACTACGAGATTGCCATTCAGCGGCATGGTGACAACCCCCGTTTCTATGTCAACGCGGCAAAAGCCCTTGTGGCCCTCGGAGAAAGCCAGCGAGCCAGGCAGATCCTGGACCGTGGCGTCGAGCAGATCCCTGACAGTGCCGAGCTCTGCCACAGTCTGGGGGACGTCGCACGGGCGCAGGGACAGACAGAACAAGCCATCGCCGCTTACACAAGAGCGGTGGAACTCGGATCCATGGATGTGCGGACCTATCTGTCGCTGAGCAGACTCCACCTTGACAGCGGCGACAGGGAAAACGCCTTACCCCTGCTTCAGCACGCGCTGCAGGTGGATCTACATGGGCGTGATGACACTATCTTTACCCGACTCGGCATGGACCTGTTCGAACTCGGCAGGATCCAGGAAGCGGCCGAGGCCTACAGCAGGGCCCTGGCGATGAATGCACTGAACCTGGATGCCGGGAACAATCTCGGTTGGTGTTTGTTCCTGCAGGGGCAACTCGACGGCGCCGCCGAAACCTTCCGCTCGGTCCTGGCCAGAGGGCGAAGCCCGCAGGCCCAATTCAACCTGGGGCTGGTCTATCTGACGCAGGGCCGCATGGACCAGGCCAGGACAGTCTATGCACAGGGCCTTGACCAGTACGGGGCGGCGACGGCGGAACAGATCGGTGCACTGCGCGACCTGCGCCTGATGGTCCAGCGCGGTACGCAGGTCGCCGATGCCTCGGTCATTCTGCAGATGTTCCCGTAAAGGAGATGGAGGAAGAATGCGCATCCGTGCCGTAGAAGGATTCAACCTGAGTTGCCCCTTGGAACAGCCCTTCGGCTGGTCCCAGGGCTGGGTGAACGAGCGCAACGTCGGGATCGTGCGTATCACGACAGATGAAGGGCTCGTCGGTTGGGGCGAAGGCAGCGCTGACGTGGAGCATCTGGCACCGCTGTTGATCGGTGCAGACCCGATGGATCGTAATGGTCTTTGGGAGCGCTGTTTTCACAGCCTGTACAATGCGAACAATTTCGTCGGCTTCGGTGGCAGTGCTCTGAGCGCGATCGACATCGCCCTGTGGGACCTGGCGGGCAAGGCGACGGGCCTTCCCGTGTGTGACCTGCTCGGTGGCCGCGTGCGCGACCGCGTGGCAGTCTATGCCACCGGGCTCTACTACACCGAAGGGGAGTTTCCTGAGCGCCTGCTGGAAGAGGCCCGCAGCTACGTTGACGCCGGCTACACCGGCATGAAAACCAAGATCGGCGGCTTGTCGGTCGAGGAGGATGTGCGCCGCGTCGCCGCCATTCGTGAGACCATCGGCTTCGACGTACAGCTCATGGTCGACGCCAATCTTGCCTACAATGCAACGACGGCGATCCGCATCGGGCGTCAACTGGCAGAACTGGATGTCTTCTGGTTTGAGGAACCCGTCAATCCGCTGGATATCGATGGCTTGCTGCAGGTGAAGGCGGCGCTGCCCATGGCGATCGCCGGGGGCGAAAACCTGCGCACCCGATTCGATTTTCGCGATTATCTGACCCGCCGCGCCTTCGATGTTGTGCAGCCCGATGTCGCCCACTGTGGGGGTCTGACGGAGATGGCACGTATCGCCGCCATGGCCAGTGCCTGTGGTACGCTGGTCTGTCCCCACGTGTGGGGCACTCCCATCATGATCGCTGCCAGCCTGCACCTGGCGGCAACGCTGCCATCCTGTCCCCCGGCACGCAATCCCGTGCCCTACGCCCAGGAGCCCGTCATGGAATTCGATCGTACACCCAACGCCATCCGTGAAGAACTGTGCACGACCACCTTTGTGGCACAGGACAGCTATCTGGACGTGCCGACCGGACCTGGGTTGGGCATTGAAGTGGACGAAGAGTCCCTGCAGCATTTCTGTAAGCGGGTCTGAAATATGAAGTACCGCGAGTTCGGCCAGACAGGGATGCATCTCAGCGCTGTCGGCCTGGGAGGGTTGCTGGCACACCATTGGGAAGGCGACAGCGGCCATCCGCCCCCTGAGGAGAAACGGCAGATCTACCTTCGGGCTGCCGAAATGGGCATCAATCTTTTCGATATGGGGTATGGCGACGAGGTCCACATCCCGGCCGAGTTGAAGGGGGTGCAGGATGACCGCTACTTCTCGCTGAAGGTTGGCGCACCGAAGGCGACCGAACTGGAAGACACCGTCGACAGGCATCTGGCCAATATTCAGCGCGACGCCCTCGATATCCTCCGCGTACATCACTATGGCTACATGGCTGACGAGCGACTGCGCGAGCGGATCGCTGCGCTCAAACAGGCAGGCAAAGTGCGCGCCCTGTGCCTGATCCGACACTTCGATGAAGATCAGCAGGCCTATCTGGACCGAGGTTCAGAGCCCGAAGCCGATGCAGACCTGGTCATCTATAACTACGTCTGCCGTCAGCAGGCGCCCGGGATCGCCCAGGCTGCCGGCATGGGCAAGGGTGTGCTGATCATGAAGGCCCTCGGCGGCCAGTACCTCAGCTGGATCCACAAGAACGCCACCGATTGGACCACGGCAACCCCGGATACGCTGATACACTTGTCCCCATTGGGTGAGAGCATGCGACACGAAGTCGAGCTGGTCTACTCTTTCAGTGCCGGTCCCTGGCATGAGTTGGCAGCACCTGACGAAGAGGTGGCGCCAACGGGAGCTGCCGTCGCGTGGGTGTTGGACAACCCTGGCGTCAGTAGCGCTCTGGTCGCTGTGGCGAGTGTCGCGGAGTTGGAATCAGCCCTGGCGTTGATATGAACAAGAGACCTCCGGGGAAGGTCGCCATGCGCCGCCTAGCGGCCAAAACCCTCGCTGTCGAAGACGGCCTGGATACGCCCGGAATCTTGCAGGTTGCTGTTGCCGAGGATCGCGACCTCAAGCGACTCATCGTTCGCTTCAGGATTTGTGATCGGGCTCGTATAGGTGAGCAGATAGAAGCTGTTGGACAGATCGGCGATCTCGCTCTGGATGTCGAGGAAGATCTGCTGCAGAGCCGAGATGTCGCTCGCCTCAAAGAAGCCCATCGTGCCGAATGACAGCTGCTGCAGAGGCCCGCGATCAAGATCCGGGCCATCGAGGGCGGCAACGTAGATCTTCTTGAGAGCACCGTCGGCGCCCAGCATTGCGTTCACAGCATCCTGGATTTTCAACTTCGGGTCGGCATTATGGAACCCATCGGTGAAAATCACCAGGCTGCCATCAATGATTTTTTCCATCGACACTTCATCGGACCAGGCCTGCGAAACATCGATGATCGCACCATAGAGGTTCGTCGAATCGAACAACTCGCTCTCCGGGATGCCTTCGACGGCAGTGACCAGAGTCGCCACGTCGTCGGTGAAATCCTGGATCAGCCGGGTCTCCTTGTCGAAGACATACACGGCGATCTGCTGATTCTCGGTCTTGTTGTTGATGAGGGCGATTGTCGCCTGTTTGATCTGTGGCACCAGATCCTCGACGCTGGAACTCAGGTCGAGAAGCAGCACCGTCCGGATCTCAAACGGAATGGTCTCGGAGTTGATCGTCGCATTTGACTCCACCCCGATCTTGCGCCCGTTCTCGGCAACGACAAAATCCGCGGGCAGCAGCGTACCGACGCCCCTGCCGGCATCGTTCTGCACCTGCATCAGGACGCGCACTTGCCTGGCCAGGGGGTCAACGGACACGCCGAAACTGGTCATGACGTAGGATCTATCCTCGTCGTACGTGCAGGTACCGTCGTCTTTGTTGGCACTGCGCGAGAAGTCTCTCGCTGCAATGTCGGTACAGCCAGTGATCTCCGGTTGATCGGGAACCCGGATCGGGTTGCCTTCGCTGTCACCACCACAGCCGCTGCCAACGGCGACAGCCGTTGCCAGCAGTGCCAACACCCATGCTTTCATCATCACACTTCACCGACGTTAGGATCGCACCATGGAAAAGCTATCCTTGGATAACGCCGTTCATAGGGAGTGTCAAGCACCGGGTCAGCGACTCGGGCGGTCACTCGGCTGTGATTGCCAGGCCGCGGTTGCCGGCGCGCGCTGGGCGGCCAAGGAGCCCCAGGCTTGCAGGATCCCGAGTGGCAGGATCCTGTTGAGATCAGGCCATCCAGGCACCGCCGGAGACGCTGATACACTGGCCGGTGAGGAAGTCGGCTTCGTCTGAAGCAAGGAATGCCGCCGACCGGGCCACATCCTGTGGTTGGGCAATACGTCCGAGTGGCGTGATGGCCTCGTTCTGACCGATCAACTGCTGGCGGTAGGCCTCGGTGGTTGTGCCCTCCGGTTTGAGCCCTGACGCCATGCCGGAAAGCCGCTCGGTATCGGTCAGACCGGGACAGATGGCGTTGACGGTGATGTTGTGTTCGCCGAGTTCGAGTGCCAGCACCTGCGTCAGACCGACGATGGCGAACTTGGAGGCACAGTAGGCCCCGTAACGGGCAATGCCCATACGCCCGGCCAGGGAAGAAATATTGATGATCCGACCGCCGCCGCCGCGCTCGACCATGTGCCGCGCGCCAGCCTGGCACATGAGGAATGTGCCCTTGGCGTTGACCTCATGGATCCGCGTCCACTCCGACTCCGCCAGATCGACGATCGGCTTGCGATCTGCCCCTGCCGGGGCGCCGGCATTGTTCACCAGAATATCGAGTCGCCCGAAGCGCGTTACCGTCGCTGCCAGCAGCCGTTGCACATCGACTGCGACCGAGATGCTACCCGCAACTCCCAGA
>CALFPI010000296.1 GCA_937919035.1 uncultured Gemmatimonadaceae bacterium | reverse complement strand
GTCTTTATCGAAGCCGATTCTACATCGCGCACGTGGCGCTCAACCAGGGTAAAGCGTCCACCCTCGGCCAACTCGTGCTCGATCGGGTGTCCAACGGACGCATCGGCGCTCTGCTGCAAGTTCGAAAACAGCAGCACGACACGGCCCGTGGCCACAACTCGCGCTCGGGCCTGTTGGAAAAATCGTGGGAAGAGTGTCGCCTCGTAGTAGATCGCTTCGTCGATGGGACTGCGGGCCACACCTTGCAGCCACGGCGGGTTGAAGAGGATGAGCTCCGCTTCATCCTCGTCTGTACCGAAGAGATCGGCTTCCGTTACCTGCAACTCACCTTCCGGGGCCTGTCGAAGCAGTTCGCGACGGACACTCTCCACCGCGTTGGGGTTGTTGTCGGTCGCTTTCACGCGGGCGAAACCTGCCTGCAACAATTGCAGGGCCAGCACGCCGCAGCCCGTGCCGATCTCGTATGCCAGCTGTCGGCGACCGTTGTAGCTCTGCAGCCAGGTTTCGAAGAGCTCGAGGTGTCCGAAACGGGTCGGGAAGTAGGTCCCATAGAACGGGAACAAACGGCGCTTGAGCACCGGGATCTCGATGCCCTTCTGAAACCACTGCCAGGCGCTGTTGAGTCCCTGCACCTGGGGAAAGGGCAACAAAAAGTCCGCCATGTCGGCGTAGAGTTCTGCGAACCAGCCAATATCAGGCGCCTTGTTGAGGGCCAGACGCTGCGCCGCCACCGGTGCCAGCAGGTTCTGGGAAGCCTGCTGATAATCGGCGCGGAAGTCTCGTGAGGCGCTGTAATTTTCTCCGTCCGGGTGGCGTGTCAGCAATTGACGCCGCAGGGCGGCAAGGGTGTTCACACCGGTGCTGTAGAGATCGACGACGAGCAATCTTTCGCCGGCGGCGAGAGCTTTCGCCGAGCGATTCCAATCGGACTTGCAGTCGATGGTGGCAACAACATCGGTCGCCGGTATGGGCTCCGGCCGATACAGACTCGCCGATGGTTTCATGGCGACACGGCCACATGCAGCCTGCCGGCACCTGACCGTGTCGTACGCGCCCGGCAAGCCGAAGCCATCATGCGGGCGCCGACAGGCTTGTCGTCACATAGGTGCCATCGACCAGCAGGGGCTCGGCACTGCCCCGCAGTTCATCACCCTTCATGATCGGCTCGCAGGAGTACTGCGCCAGGTAGACCCGCCGCAGCGCCTGTGTCGTGTTCGGGCCGCTGGCGTGGAAGCTGTAGCTGGAGAACACGGCGATGCTGCCTGCCGGGCATTCCACGGTAATGCCGGGATCGCTGCCAAAGTAGCCGACCAGATCATTCGATTCGGCGTCGCGCTCGTGTTTCACCCAGGTGCGGATCCCCACCTGGGAGAATGGCAACAGGTGCACGGTACCGTTCGCCTCACTCATGTCGTCGAGGGCACACCAGCAGGTCAGATACGGCTTGTGCACCGGATCGCCAACGTACCCCGAATCCTGGTGCCAGCTGAAGCTGGTACCACCGGCACCCTTGACCACGTACTGCTCCCAGAACAGGTACGCCGTATCTCCCAGTGTCGCTCGACAGATGTCGGCCATCATTTCGCTGAAGAGGAACCGCCGCAGAGTTGGTTGCTGGCGGAAGCAGTTGGAGATGAAGTAGCGCTTGCCCTTCTGCGTGATGCCCTGGCGTTCGGCCCCTTTGGCCTCCATCTCGGCGTCGGTGCGATCGACAAAATCCTGACACTCGCCGCGCAGCAGTTCGAGGAAATCGTCGCTGATGACGCGCTCGAGGATGAAGTATCCCTCGTCACGAAACTGCTGCCGTTGCGCCGGACTGATGTGTACGGATTCTGCCATCAGTCCAGCCATGTCACTTTGTCGGGTTGCGTATTGCCACACTGGATGCTCTGCGTGACGCCGCCGCTGATGGAGGCACAGGCCGTATTCGTCGCACTGCCCTGTGCCTCTTTGCGGGTCGTGCCTGTGGCGATGGCGCAATTCGTGCTGCCATTGTAGGTGATGCAGACCTCGCACGTGTGCTGCCGCAGGTTCATCGTCGACAGCACCAGGGCCAGGACAATTCCCACGGCGACGCCGAAGCCGAGGATCTTCTCTTTACTCATGAATGTAACGCTCCTGATGTTACAGTTCGGGTGCCACAGTGTCGGGTGCAGCGCCGTTGATGGCAATGTTGAGATGTAACAGTACTCTTTGCAGCGGCCGCCGTGGATCATTTCTCGACATCGACATCGAGCGGGTCCATTGGTGCGGCAGCAGCACATCACCTACCTGCCGATAGTCGTCGTAGTGTGTCAACCATGTGGGTGCCGACAGGCTGCCTCTTTGCTGCTGGAACCAGCTTGCCTCGGCCTCATCCAGGGTCTCGCGCATGGCCAGCAACAAACCGGAGCCGCGATCGAAATAGGCTTCGAATTGTCGCCCGTATTTGCGATCATCGACGTAGACGCGATCCACAGCCGGATTCAACAGACTTTCACCGCCGAGGCGACCAGCACCCGCATAGGACAGTCGTATGCCCTCACCCAGGAACCAGTCGCAGATGTGCCACCGGGCGCGTTCTGACGCCAGGCGCAGCTTCCTGGACGCTACCGGAGCGAAGAGGTGCCAGCGTGCATCGAATAGTTCGTAGTAGGCACGGCGTGCGAAGACGGGGTTCTTCGTCACATACGCAGGGAATGGCTTGCCGCTGCTCAGGTCAAAGGCCACGCGGAAGGCGTCCCGATCGAATTTGTTCAAATCGTGCATCCGCCACGTAGCGATGGGATAGGGGTAGACCCGCACGGTGTCGATTTGTTGCTGCCGACCTTCGCCGCTGGCAGTCTCGAAGGCCTCCACCCAGACGACAGTGCGGATCTCGGTGATCTTCAGCAGTTTGTCGAGGCCACCCATGGCGGTGAAAGCCCGAGCCACGATCGCTTCGGCTTTCGTGCGCGATGCACTCTCAGTATCACCGGGGTCCACATCCGGCGACCAGTAGCGCGCATAGGCGTCGTACTGGTCACGCAGCTGCGCCACTGCTTCGATATCTCGCTCGTTCAGTGAGAAGTCGGCCAGACTCGGCTGGGACAGAAAAATGGGCTGGCGTTCACCGGGTGTGGGCAGGGTATCATCTGCGGGAACGGGCTCGACGGATGCCAGCGCCGGCGGCGCCACGTCGAATGTTGGCATGGCGACGGCTGCACCAGGTTCTGTGGTCGCCTCAACACGCTGCATAAGGCGCTCCGGGATTCGGCCGATGTTTCGCTGACGGAACAAATCCGGCGCCAGCAACAGCAGGTCCGGCAGATAACGTGTGGGTCGCAGATCCTGCTGCCGATACCAGTCCGCCATACGCCCGTACGCCGCCAGAAACAACATGTGGGCGACGATGGAGAGTGCCAGCGCCGTGATGATGCGGTGATGGTTGTGGTGAGCCATGGATCTTCACCCCTCGGAAACTCAGCTGCAACCGGTGCTGCAGGCACTACAACTTCAGTGCCCCAGCGGCCAGGCCTCCAGTTGGGCGACGGCGTCCACATCCTGTGCCGAAAGCACCACACCCGTGGCGTCAGCCCGCGACGGATAGCACCGCCCCGTCATGCACAGAAGGTCATTGGCGAAGATTTCCAGGATCGACCGATCGACGAAAATCCGCAGTTCCAGCGGCTCGCCCTGGGGCACCACAAATGGCGCCCTCTGCACGGGGTGATCCTGCGCCTCTCCGCCAAGAATGAGCGGAAAGGGTCGCCAGGCGTCGTCGCCTCCGCCCGATCGACTCGTGTCGATGCGCAATTCTCCGGCGGTGAAGTCGACGATGACCTCCGTGGATTGCTCGTCGTCCGGCGTGCGCCGCACGGCCAGATGGATCTCACCCCCGGCGGGGGTGGGCAGCACGACACGGAGTTCGAGACTGTCGCCATCGATGGGCAGCACCTGCGGTGCCGCCGACAGCGCCACCTGCCCGGACCAACCGGGGCCACGAAGCTTCTCCAGTTCTACCGCTGGCGACACGCGCAGGCCGCCATCTTCACCAAGGCACAGGACGCGCGGCATCGTCATCACGCCGAGGGCTTTCTTCGCATCGAGCATCCAGCGCCGCCCTTCGATGGCCCATGCCCACATGACCCGGCGGCCATCACCATCCAGCAACGTCTCCGGCGCAAAACAACCGCCACCGGGCCAGTTCATGCGGCCGTGTTGCTCGGGGACGAAGGTCTCATCCTGCCAGCGCCCCAGGTAGTAGCGGGCCCCGCGCGGGTGCGAAATGCAGACCAGACAGTGACGATCCCCCAGGGGGAAGAAGTCCGGACAGGCACAGTCCTCTTCTTCGCCGGTCCAGTGTGGGTGTGGCGCGTAGAACGGCCGCTCGTATGTCCAGGTCGCCAGGTCCTTTGAAGTGAACAGGTACGCCGTGTCCCGCAGGTTCCAGGGCTTCACCTTGCCGCCGAGAATGGCGTAGTACGTATCCCCTTCGAGCCAGCAATGAGGGTCGAAGACGTTGTACACGTCCTGGCCGACGGCACCGGGCTCTGGTTCGGGGATCACCGGATTGCCGGGGTGTTTCTCCCAGACGAGCAATTCGTCATCGGTGGACCGTGCCAGGCACGTCCCGGCGCCGACACCATGATAGATGATCGTCGGCACACCCTCCTTGTCGAGGAACGCACCACCGGAAAAGATGCCCGTGTCCGGATCACCGGGGGCCGGCGCCAGAGCCGTCGGATGGTACTTCCACGTCACCAGATCGCTGCTGGATGCGTGCCCCCAGCAATGCCCGCCGTTGGGCAGGTCGGAATCCTGGAAGATGTAGAACAGATGGTAACGCCCCTTCCACCAGATCGCGCCATTGGGGTCGAAGGGCACCGCCGTCCGTTCCGGCGCCAGAAAGTGCCAGCGGGGCGCATGCGGATCGGCGGCGACGATCGTGGCGATGTCCTCGGTGTGGCTCATTGGCCCTGTGTCCGGGGCGTGCGTTGCTCGGCGACGGGCGGCCCCTCGTAGCCGATGCTTTCGTAGCCGGCGACATCACCGCCGAGGCGGCGGTACGGGTGGGGCAGAATCTTGTGGGAACGGTCTGTCAGTGGCAGCGACACCCGCTGATTGCCATTGGCTGCGGAGAGCTTGAAGGCGATGGCGATCTCCAGTGCCTTGCGGTAGTCATCCCCCGAACAGGGCACCTCCAGAGCGCCGGAGTCGACGGCGTCGAGCAGGCGTTGCAGCATCGGCGCCATCGACCAGCGGCGGCTTTCTTCTTGCGCGAATTCAGGCCAGACGGGACTGGCTGCCGCACCGGTACCCATGAGGTAGACGTTCTGTGGGCCCTGCAGAAACACCTGGCCTGCGGTCCCCGTTACCGACACGCGACAGCGCACGTGGTTGTCGGTGGCCGGTTCCGGTACTTCGCAGATGACGCCCCCCGACAGACCCATACGGCCGTAGGCGGGACAGTCCATCGTCAGGTCGTCAGCTTCCGGTGCCCGGTAGCCCTGCACAGGCGGCAGGGCGAAACCTTCCACCCATTCAACATCGAGACCGGTAACGCCCCGCATGATGGTGAGTTGCACACAACCGGCGCCCGAAACCTCTACCGGCAAGCCGCCAGGGATGGCCACCGTGGTGATCGCACCGATGTTGCCTGCGGCGATCCACGCCGCCGTCTCATGCAGAAAGGGCACTTCCCAATGGGCCGTCGCACAGCCGAAGGCGGCGCCATGCTCGCGACAGATGTCGACCATACGATCTGCCGTTTCCAATTCGACGGCGATGGGCTTTTCACAGGAGATGACTCGAACGCCGGCCCTGGCACACTGTTCGACCAGGCGATGGGCGACACCGACGGGGAGGATGTTGCACACGACATCGGGTGTCTCCTGCGCCAGCAGGTCGTCCAGACTCTCAAAGACTTCAGCGATATCCAGGCTTCGGGCGAACTCCTGCCGCCGGGGCGACGAGTCCACCAGAATCGCGTCGACTTGCTCGTGTTCCGCCGCCGCCCGGAGGTAAAGTTTGCCCCACATGCCAGCACCACCAACGATGGCAACCCGGTACCTGCGTTTACTCATGGGACGATTTCCTCTTCTGGATCATGGGGTGTCTGTGGATCGTGGCTGCAGATAGGCAGACGGTTCTTCGTTGAACAGCCTCGACTGTCCACGGGGTATGCTGAGAACCTGCCACCGAGCACCACGTAAGTGTTTGGCAAGAAAGACGATCTGGCCCACATGGTAGCCATAGTGAAGCAGTTGCCGGTGCAGCGCCTCCGTCACCGAGAGCCGCTCGCCACGGATTGCGGCTTTGCCATCCGTCATCTGCGTGGGCGTCAGGGCCGACACCGTCTCAAACAGAATCGCCCAACCCTCCTCCCACGCCGACATCAGTGTGTCGCGGGTATCCTCCGGCCGAATCACGAACTCGCCGTCGCGATCACGGTTCGGTTTTTCGCCATCCTCGGTCAGCAGGTTTCGCCAGCGTGACGCCATATTCCCTGCCAGATGTTTGACCAGCACGCCGATGCTGTTGCTTTCCGGGTCGATGGTGTGAAAAAACTCGCCGTCGTCGATCTGCACCAGCGCCCGATCGGCCAGTAACTTCAGACGGCGAAACTCTCTTTCGGCGCTCGAACGGACTTCCTCGGAATCCATCATGACCCGGTTTCTTGATGGGGGCTGTAGGCAATCAGCAGGTGCGGCGTCGCCACGTGTCGGCCCTCCGCCAGAAAAGCTCCATGCTGCATCGTTCGGCCATACATGGCAGCCGGCTGGTACGACGACTCGTGCAGCGCCGCCAGCACACCGGTTGTCAACAGTGTGCGCTCCACCGGGTGTTCCACCGGCGCACCATGCATCATCTGCTCGATCAGATGAACTTCGGCGGCAAAGTGATTGGCTACAGGGTAGCGATCCGCCACAGCTGCTGGAAGATGCACGCGGCGTGGCGTGGCGGCTGTGTCCGGCGTCACATGGGGCCCGGTCTGCAGGTCGGTCAGAGCCCCGAAGGTATTGGCGCAGTCCAGGTCATTGACCCGGTAGATGGCGGCTTGCAGACCGTCGGCGTAGGTGACAACGAAGACCATCGGATCCGGCACTGTGGTCCGCGCCGTCGGCAGATCGACGCCACTGACAGCTTCGAGCAACAGCTGCGCCCAGGGGTGGGCCTCCGTCCAGCGCCAGACCGGTTCACCCGTGTGGCAGGTGACGCCGGTAACCCCGGTTTCGCCGCCGGCGCGCCGCTCGACCATGGACTGCAGTTCTTCCAGTGCGTGGAAGCCGTAGGAGTCCTTGTTCCCCTGAAAGGCGGCGTGCCACAGCTTGACGGCGTGCACCATGGGCTGCTGCCAGGGCCAGCGCAGGTCGGCATGTCGCGCCAGGGGGATCACGGAACCGGCCATGAAGGGAAAGTCCAGTTCCCGCGCCTGATCGTACATCCACTTCGCCTTGTGCCAGTCCCACGACAGATGTTTGTCGAGAAAGACGGGCACGGTCTGGCGTGTCTCACGAAACACGTCGATGACGGCTTTGAAGAACTCGTAGCGCGGGTAGAGCTTCTGTCCGAGAGGGTTGTCGGGATAGGCACCATGCTCGCAGATCAGCACGACGCCATCCACCGCCAGTTCCCGGCCCCCCATGGATTGATCCGAGGTCATCGTCAGTGCGTGGCGGATGCTCGGCACCAGCTGGAACCCATGTTGGCGCGCCAGCTCGCGGCTCATGTCATGGTCCGGGACCTGATCCGTGTACATCGATACCACATCCAGGGACGGGTCGTTGTGCCTGCCGTCGTAGTAGTAGCCACCAAGCATGCGGCCGACGATGACATCGGCGTGTGAATTGGGGCGATACTCACTGATCAGTGTGGCAACACGTTTCATCCGGACTCCGTCAGATCGTACATGGCAATGATGTAGGGGTGCTCGGCATCGTACTCGGTCAGCCGCTTCGGTGCCGCCACGCGGCCACAGGGCCGGCGGCCGTTGCCCTCGATACCCGAGACCCTGCATCCCAGATCGGCACGGGCCCCCTCGGCCAACTGCAGCAGACGGCTGACGATGTCCTGGTGGTGTTGGCTGACGTCGGTCGTTTCGCCTGCATCCGTCGCCAGATCGTAGAGCTGGCAGACCGCCTCGCTGTCACGCTCCTGGCGCATGTGCAGCTTCCACTGTCCTGCGCGCACTGCGTGCAGGCTGTCCTTCCAATAATAGAAAAAGGCATCATGGGGACTGGTCGTGTCCGGCACACCACACCACAAATCGATGATGTCGCAACCGTCGATGATACGGTCCTGCGGCTCGTGAGTCCCCGCCAGGCGTGCGAGCGTCGGCAGCAGATCCATCGACGTCGCCAGTTCACTACAGGTGGATCCCGCCGGGATCTGCCCGGGCCAGCGCACGATCAATGGCAGGCGCATGCCACCCTCCCAGGTGCTGGCCTTGGTGCCGCGCAGCGGGGCGTTGCTGCCCCCTTCGTGTGTACGCGAACCGTTGTCGGACGTGAACAACACGATGGTATTGTCCTCGAGGCCAAGCGACTGCAGTTCCTGCAGCAGCACGCCAACGCTCCAGTCGATGGCCTCGACGCAGGCGCCATAGGGACCGTTGCGTGACTGCTCCATGAAGCGCGGTGCCGCATACAGGGGCAGATGTACGTGCATGTGCGCCAGATAGAGAAAGAACGGTTCATCGGCGTGACCACGAACGAAACGCACACACTCCTCGACGTAGCGTTCGGTCAGAGCCGTCTGGTCAGGCTGCGCCTGAATGACCGCATCGTCACGCAACAGGGGCAGTGGCGGCCAGCGGTCCTCGCGCCCCGCCTGGCGCCCCATGTCATTGGAGTACGGCAGGCCATAGTAGTGATCGAAGCCGTGCTGCCGCGGCAGAAACTCAGGCTGATCTCCCAGATGCCATTTGCCCACCAGTTGTGTGGCATACCCCTGCCCCTTGAGCAGCGCGGCGATGGTGATCTCATCGGGACTCAGCCCCACGGCATCTCCCGGAAACAGTACAACCCCGCCATTGTCACCCGTGCCCATATGGATCCGCTGCGGATAGCAGCCCGTCATCATGGCAGCCCGCGAAGGTGAACAGACGGGCGAGGCCATATAGAAATCTGTGAGCCGCATACCTGCAGCGGCCAGCTGATCGATATGGGGGGTCGAATGCACGGTGGAGCCATAGCAGCCCACATCCCCATAGCCGAGATCATCACAGTTGATGAGGATGATATTCGGACGATCCGTCGCGGCGCGCATCAGCATCTACTCCCGGAAAGGGCACACGTGAACCGCTGCGCCGAGGTGGAGATGTCAGCAGGTCTGACAAGCTACGCAGGGCCAGATACGGTGCCAACGTACCCAGCCCTTGACGGCGGCACCGCCACAGCCGCTAGTACCTCCGGCTGCGGGTACATCTCACTCTGACAGGGCAGGACACGACATGGCGAAAAAATCTGGCAATACGATCAATCTGGCGATCATCGGCTGCGGCGGCATGGCCGGCGCCCATCTCAACGGCTACGAGGAGCTGGTGCGCAGCGGTGAAACACGGTTCCGCATCGTCGCCGCCGTGGACGAAGCCACGGAGCGGGCCGAGGCCTTCGCCCACCGCCTGCAGGCGAATCTTGGTTGGCAGGTAGCCACCTTCAAGAGTGTCGACCAGTTGCTCAACAGCGGCTTGCAGGTGGACGGTGCCGACATCTGCAGTCCCCACGGCCTGCATCACGTCATCAGCTGCCAGTTGCTCGACGCCGGCATCAACGTGCTCTGCGAAAAACCGATCGGCGTTACCGTGAAGGCGTCAAAGAAGATCGCCGCCACCGCCAAGAAGCGTGGCCTTGTTGCGGCGACGGCGGAACAGTGTCGACGGGCCATCGGTCAGCGCACGATCCACTGGGCCTTTCACGACGGCGACCTTCTCGGCACACCAAAAATGTGGTGGGCGATCAAGGCCGGTTGGCAGGATCCGACTCACGTGGGTGCCTGGCACTGGCGCGTCGACCGCAAGCTCGGCGGCTGTGGCATGGTCATGGATTCCGGTGCGCACTGGGTCGACACCATGCGTTACTGGTTCGGGGAAATCGACTCGGTATACAGCCGCGTCGAACAGATCTTCGATCGCAAGCTGCAGAAGGGTGAGCGCCAGGTGAAGAGCGCCCAGGAGGACTTCTGGACAGCGATCTTCAACTTCAAGAGCGGCCTCATCGGCACCTGGTCGTGGACGATCAGTGCCCCCGGCAAGGGCTTCACGCAACTGACCATGTCGGGCACGCGCGGTTCGATCGTCGACTCCGACATCTTCCATCCCGCCGCCTTTCAGGCCAACGGTGAATGTCAGTTGCTGGACGGTACGACCTACAACATGCCGAAGCTGCAGAGCATGTTTCTCGAAAGCCTGTCACCCCGGCGCCGGGAGGAGTTGTTCCCATACGGCATCACCGGCGGTGTGACGCTGGAGTTGTGGGACTTCATCGATGCCCTGTCCAAGGGACGTCCGGTAGAAATCGACGTCGAGGAGGGCCTGCGCTCCAAGGCGGTGAGCGAAGCCATCTACGAATCGAGCCTGTCCGGACAAGTGGTCAAGGTAGCCGACGTGTTGTCCGGCAAGGTGAATGCCTGGCAGCGTGATGTCGACCGTATGTGGAAGCTGTAGAGTTCGGCGCCCTGCGGACGCATGCAACCGTTGGACCTTGAAACCTGGACCCGCAGACGTGTCGCGTTGCAGCGCCACCTGTGGCAACTCCTGGGGCGGCCCGCCGTCGAGGTGAGCCCCTCGGGGCAGGTGCGCGAGCGCCTTGATTGGGATGGCCTGATCGTCGAGAAGATTGTCTTCGAGACCGAACCCGGGCAGTCGGTTCCCGCCCTGCTCTACCTGCCAACCGACTGCCCGCCCCCCTGGCCGGCCGTGGCAATCTCTATGGGCCACGGCGAGAGCAAGTCCACCCCGGGCCCACTGCTGGCGGGGCCACTCTTCGCCCGGCTGGGCATTGCCTGTCTGTGTGCGGACCCGGTGGGGGAGGAAGAACGCAATGCCACCGCCAGGCAGGGCAGCAGAGCGCACGATGCCGCTGATGTCTCCACCCGGTCACGAGCGGTGGGGCGCAAAGTGATGGGCAAGATGGTATGGGACCTGATGATGGGTCTTGGCTATCTGGCGTCGCGGCCAGACGTCGACGCAACTCGACTGGGTTGCGCCGGCGTCTCGTTGGGCGGCACCGTCGCCGGCTACCTGCTGGCGCTGGACGAACGCCTGCGGATGGCCATCCCCAGTGGCTGGTTTTTCCGACCGGAGGATCAGGCCATCGGCAAGGACTGCTCACGCATCCCAGCGGAGCAGTTCCTGTCGTTGATGACGAATGGCGAACTGCTGGGACTGGCCGCTCCGCACTGTGCGGTATTGATCGCCAACGGTGATGCCGATACCGTGATCGACAGAGATGGGGGCGGCATGGGAGCGGTGCGTGGTCTGGGTGTCAGCCTGGAACAGGCGCAGGCGATCTATCAGCTCTACGACGGGGCCACATCCCGCATCGGCACCTGCCTGGAACCCGGTGGCGGCCACCGTCACTACTACCTGTCGAAGCCGGCTCTGCTCTTTGCGGTGACCCACCTTGCAGCCAGCGGCGCAGCCAGCAGTGAACTGACACAGATGGGCGAGAGGCTCTTCGGTGACTGGGCGGACGCCCATGGTGTGGCGATCGAGCCGCTCTACGCCACGGATCTGCACTTTCGTGGACTGCGGCTGCCGGACCTGCCCGTACGGCCGTTGCCGCCGGCCTATCGCCACTGCCTGACAGCCGATGAAATCGGCAGCGACCGGTTCACCCTCGAAGGGTGGTTGCGCGCAGCAGAACGGGGGGGAAGCACCCACACGGACCCGGGTTTGTCGATCCAGTGACCGACTCCGAGCGTGGCTTTCTGCTGCACACCTTCCACCGCAATCAGGGGGATGCTACCACCCTCTTCGGGGTCGGTCGCCTGGAGTCCGGACAGACCTTCGCCTTTGCCGACAGTCGCCAGCGCCCCGCCTTCTACCTGCGCGCCTCCGAGCTGGCCCGGGCACGCCCCTTCTGCGTCGGTGCCGGCGCCGAACTGGACGAGGATACCGGCCTGACGACGATGGATGGTGAGGCCGTGGTCCGTGTCGGGCTACGCAAAGTGCATCAGCTGCGTCGACTCGCCGATGGTCTGCACGAAAACCAGTTGCGCACGTACGAAGCCGACTTCGCTTTCGCCCGGCAGTACCTCGTCGACCGCGGCATTCGTGGTGGTGTGTGCATCACAGGATCCTGGCGGGTGGGCAACGGTGTCGACCGCGTCTATGTCGAACCCCAGTTGACACCGGATGACTTCGAACCGGCCCTGTCCGTTCTGGCTCTCGACATCGAAACACCCCCGGACGCCTCCGCCGTGCTTGCGTGCTCACTGGTTTTGTGGGGCGGCACTGCAGGCAACGCCGTCGAAGAGATCCACCTCATCGGGCCGCCGGCAGAGGATGGCCCCGGGGTCTACTGCCATGCAACGGAACGGGATCTGCTCATCCGCCTCGCCGAACGCATTCGGCAGCTCGATCCTGACGTGCTCACAGGCTGGAACGTCGTGGACTTCGACCTGACGGTGCTGCAGAAACGATTCGCGGCGCACAGACTGCCCTTCAACCTGGGCCGTTCCAGCGATGATTCCTGGTACTATGAGAGTGAGGTGTGGGGTGCCAGTCGAGTCGTCGTCTATGGCCGCCAGGTCCTCGACGCCATGCATCTGGCGCGCACGACGCTGACCCGCTTCGATGACAACCGCCTGGGTACGGTGGCGCAGGCCCTGCTCGGACGGGGCAAGTCTCTCGCCGCCAACGACGATGACGATGGTTCCATGGCAGATGTCATCCTCGATGCCTACCACAATGATCGCGCCGCCTTCGCCGAATACTGCCTCGAAGACTCCCGCCTCGTGCGCGATATCCTCGTGCAGGAGGATATCATACAGCTCAGTCTGCGTCGCGCCGCTCTCACGGGCCTGCCCCTGGAACGCGCCTGGGGGTCGGTGGCAGCCTTCGACTTCCTCTACATCCTGGGGTTGCGGCAGCGACGCATGGTGGCGCCCACCAACGACATCGACCGCGTGCATCTGGGAGGCTCACCCGGGGGGCTGGTCATGCCCACCCGCGCCGGGCTCTATCCGCATGTCTTCGTCTTTGACTTCAAGAGCCTGTACCCCTCCATCATCCGCACCTTCAACATCGATCCGCTGACCCATCTGCTGGCACATCTGCTGGCGCGAGACTCGACCGAGGCCGAGGCCGAGGCGGCGATGGCCGCCGAAAGCGGCGCCGACTATGTCACCGAACCGGGGATCACGGGCGCTTTCATCCGCGCCCCGAATGGCGCCCTGTTCGTGCGCGATGTCGGCATCCTGCCACAGATTCTGGCGGGATTCTTCGCTCGTCGCGCCGAGGCCCGTGCCGCCCATGACGACCTGGCCGCCTATACGTACAAGATTGTCATGAACTCCTTCTACGGTGTTCTCGCCACCGGTTCCTGTCGGTTCGCCGAAGGGGCTCTGGCAGGGGCGATCACCGGTTTCGGGCACTACCTGCTGCGCTGGACCAAGGCGCTGCTGCAGGACTCGGGCCGTGGCACCGTGCTCTATGGCGACACGGACTCCCTCTTTGTCGATGCCCACCTGCCAGCCGATCTTGCGCCGGCCGACGCCCACAGTGCAGGCCAGGCCCTGTGCGCCTGGCTCAATGAGCAACTGGCGACACACGTGCGCGAGCTCTTTGATCTGCCCAGCCATCTGGATCTGGAATTCGAGAAGTACTACGCGCGCTTTTTCCTGCCGCCGACGCGTGGCGACAGCGATAAGGCTCGCGCCAAGGGCTACGCCGGCCTCAAAGTCGCCGCGGATGGTAGCGACGAAGTGGAAATCATCGGCATGGAGGCGGTGCGCCGGGACTGGACCGATCTGGCCCACGAAATCCAGCGCGACCTGCTCGACATGGTCTTCCGCGATCAGCCCGCGGCCACTCTGGAACAACGCGTGCTCGAGTGGGTCGATGCCATGCGACGTGGGGAGCGCGACGACGATCTCGTCTACCGCAAGGCACTGCGCAAGTCCGTCGAGGGGTACACCAAGAGCATGCCCGCCCACGTCGCTGCCGCCCGTCTGTTGCCTGGGGCACGCGGTACGATCCGCTACGTCTTCACCCGGGATGGACCGCAACCAGTCGGTCACGTCACGGCACCCATTGACTACGAGCACTACCTGGAAAAACAGATCCGCCCCATCGTGCGCACCATCGGTCGTGTCTGCGATCTGGACGTCGAAGTCGCTCTTGGCGGCACACCCGATCTGTTTCGCAGCCTGGGGTAGGTGCATCCGCTCCCGTGGAGAGCAAGACCAGGCACACTGACTTTTGCGTGACGAACCGGACGTGGAGTACGCATGACACTAGAGGATCTGGGTTGGCGAGAGAGCCTTGCCGAATCCTTCGCACAGTTTCACAAGCAGGGCCTGCAGACCGGGCGCGTTTCCATCCAGCACCGTGATCTCTACCATCTTCTGACCGTAGAGGGTGAAATCGAAGGCGTCGTCACCGGTCGCTTCCGTCACACCGCGAGCCAACCGGCTGATTTCCCCGCCGTCGGTGACTGGGTTGTCTTTGCCCCTGCAGAATACGATGGCCCCGTAGCGATCCAGGCATTGCTGCCGCGGCGCAGCAAGTTCTCCCGCATGGCGGCTGGCACCACACCGTACGAGCAGGTCATCGCCACCAACGTCGATACGGTGTTCATCGTCAGCGGCCTGGACAACAGCCACAATCTGCGACGCATCGAGCGGTATACGATGCAGGTGCGGCAAAGCGGCGCGCTACCTGTGGTGCTGCTCAACAAGGCCGATCTCTGTGCCGATGTGGCGGCCGTGCTGGCAGCGGCCCAGGCGGCCTTGCCCGGTGTCGATGTATATGCCGTCAGTGGCGCACGTGGAGAGGGCGTGGAGAGACTGGGCCGTTATCTGGCGGCGGGCCAGACCGTCGCCCTTGTGGGGTCCTCCGGTGTCGGCAAGTCCACCCTGATCAACTTTGTTCTCCGCCGCCAGCAGATGCTGACGCACGATGTGCGCAGTGGTGATTCTCGGGGCCGCCACACAACGACGCATCGCGAACTGATCCAGACGCCGGGTGGCGCCATGCTCATCGATACACCGGGTATGCGTGAGTTTGCCCTCTGGGCCGACGGTGGCGACGGTGAATCTGGCGGCAGGGACACGGACGAAACCGATGGCGACGACACCTTCGCGGACATCGCCGAACTGGCCCGAGGCTGCCGCTTCCCGGACTGCCGACACATGGATGACGTCGGTTGTCGGGTGCAACAGGCGGTGCAGGCCGGTTCGCTGGATTATGCCCGCGTAAAAAGCTACCGTGCTCTGGCCCGGGAGATGCGCCTCACAGCTGGCAAGACAAATCCAGCCCGCGGGCGCCCCGACGCCGACACCAAACGGCGCACGCAGCGAGCCGATCGTCGGGCCGTGAAACGCAGCCTGCGCCAGGATGGGGAGGAGGACGGGTTTCCGGGCGAAGCGTAGGCTCGCCCCTTGTGTGCTGCCGATTCAGGCGGACGAGACAGAGTCTACAAAGCCCGGTTGTCCTGCGAGTATTCGCGATTGCCACCGACGCCCAACTGCCAGGTCCCACGAAACAGCGTGCGCCGTTTCGGTGGCATACTCATGATGATGTCGTGGCTCAGATTTGTCCGATGCCACTGGGACCAGAGCGAGTTGTAGGCATTGAACACGGCACAACGGGGATTGTCCGGGTTGGTCCAGTCATTGGCGGCGTGGATGAGGCTCTCCGTGAAGATGGCGACCGATCCAGGGGGGCAGCAGTAGCCGTCCATGGTGTCGCGCATGGCCTGCTCCCATGGCGAATCGGCGATGTTCGGCGCCCACTTGTTGGGACCCCCGTAGCCGAAGTGTGCCTTGTGCGAACCACTGAGGAAGGTCGTGCAGCCCTGACCTTCTTTGACCTCCTCCAGTTCCCAGACGACGCGCGTGAGTCCTGCAAAGATCCGGCCCCCGGCGACCTGATAGCGCATGGCATTGGCCTGCTGCGGTGGCCGCACAACGTGGGGCAGACCATTGTCACCACGCTCCGACTTCTCCCATCCCGGCGGACGCACGGTGGTGAAGGATCCCTCGCAGCGGAAGCTGTGACAATCTTCCTGTACGAAAGGGTCTTCGGCGAGGATCTCCGTGAGGATGCCGGTGATCGCCGGATGATCGAGCAGTTCCTGCAACTTGCCCTCGTAACTCTGGCGGGCGCCCCCGTAGACCTCGGCCTTGAGCGGCTCGATCTCGGCCGTCGTCAACACCGCAGGCAGCAGAATCCAACCCCGCAGATCGAAGAAGAACTTCTGCTCATCCGTCATTGGCAGCATCATGGGTCTCCACGCGAAAGATGGGGGGAATCACTCGTTGAGATGCTCCGCCAGCAGGCGTTTGGTGTTGTCCCACATCGCCTCGGTGTAGGCGTGCGCCGTAGCGGCATGCAGCACCGTTTCGATCCGTTCCGGACAATCCTGATAGTGCGTACGCCGCAGCGCCTCGCGGAAACGCACGGATGCCTCAGCGGGGACCTGCTGATCATCGGCGCCATTCTGAAAAACGATCCGCGGGCAGTGGGCGTAGCCCTCGAGGTGGGTCAGTGGATTGAGTTCGTCGTAACAGTCCTGGGCAGCCGCATCGGCCTGGCCCACCGGCTCGAAGGTGCCCGGACGCAACCAGTCCGGCGTGGCAACACCGGGCACGGCAACAACGATACGGCGGTCGAGGGCGGCGGCGACAACGCTGATGTCGCCACCCATGGAGATGCCGCCGATACCGACACTCTCATCAAGACAGAAACGCTCGAGGGCCCAATCGATGATACGCGGCACTTCCCTGGCTGTGTGTGCCAGGATCGGCCAGAAGTAGCGCCTGATATTGCCCCGGACCCGCGCCCGCAGTTCAGCAACGTCGGTCCGCATACGCTGGCCATGTTGCCAGGCGTCGAAGCTGAGCGCCGTGAAGCCGAGAGCAGCGAGCTCCTCGAGACGGGGCGCACAGCTCTCCTTGTCGCCGCTGAAGCCGGCAAGGAACAGGACGAGTTTGTGTCGATCCTCTCCCGCCGGCAACTGGTAGATCAGGGGGATGTCGTCGACCCGCTCGGTGTTCATTGCCAGCGATCCAGACCGATCGGTGTCTGCTGTTTCAGCGCCCTGCGATCCTCTTCGATCCACTCCTGCCACATGTCCTCGTCATCCCGCGAGAAGCCGGAGTTGGCGCGGGCGTAGAGCAGCGGGTCCTGGCCAAAGAGGCGCATGAGGCGTCGATCTTCGTTCTGTCTCGCCGCCTCCACGATCATCTGCACTGCCGGGCCATTGTGATTGTCGCGACATTTCAACCAGGACTTGTTGTAGTACAGGCTGAAGAAATAGCGCGGGTGTCCGGAACAGTTGGGCGTACCGGAATGGTACAGGGCGGCATGGGTGAAGACGACATCCCCTGCCTTCAGGGGCACGATGATCTCGTCCCGGTGCGGTTTGCCGCTCTCGTCCTTGGTGATGCTGATGCCGCTGCGATGCGAACCTGGGATGACACGCAGAGGACCGTACGCCTCGGTCAGATCCTGCATGTAGGTAATGGCGTTGCATGCCAGGGGTGGCACGTATTCGCCATGGGTCGGTTTGTACGCCCAGATGTCCCGATGCCAACCCGAGGCTCGACCCTCGGCTTCCTGTTTCGGCATCGACGGGAAGGCCATGAAGGTCAGATTGTCCATCTGCACAAAGGGGCCCAGGACCCTTTCGGCGAAATCCAGCAGCGTCGGATGGGCCACGGCCGGGAGGAACAGCTTCGGCTCATACTCCAGGGTGGACCGCAGCCACAGCGTCGGATCCTCCTGGCCGGGTGGCGTCTGCCGTTCCACGATGCTCGAATAGGCCGCCTTCCAGGCATCCATCAGGCGGTCGCCGAAGACCTTTGGAAAGACCGTGTAGCCGTCGCGCTTGTACGCCGCCAGGCGTTCTTCTGTTTGCACTGCGTCGCTTTCCTTGCCGGAGATCTAGTCGAAGTGGAGCACGATCTTCAGGGACTCGTGGGCTGCGGGCTCCTCAAAAGCCATCTCGAAGGCCTGCTGAATCTTCTCGTGCGGTAGTACATGGCTGATCATGGGACGGACGTCAATGCGACCTTCGGTGATCCACTGCAGCGCTGCAGCATAGTCGGCATGCGGATCGGGCCCCACGGTGGTGATGATGCGCACCTCGTTGGTGAACATCTGCAGGAAATTCAGCTCCATCACACCGCTGCTGTTCTCCTTGTTGGGCACACCGAAGTAGAGAATCGTGCCGCCGCGCCGTACGAGGCTGGCCGCCGTGTGGAAGGTTGCCTCCCGACCCACAGCCTCGACCACCATATGCGGCGCATCGCCGGTGATGGCCAACACCCGTTCGCGCAGATCCTCGCCTGGCTCCAGCGTATGTGTGGCGCCCATTTTCGACGCCAGTCCCCGGCGGTGGGCCAGGGGATCGACACCGATGATGTGGCGCGCCCCCAGATTGCGCAGCGCCGCGTTGAACATCTGCCCTACGGAGCCCTGACCGAGGACGACGACATCCTGGCCGATGATGTTGCCGAGCTTGTAGAACGCGTGCAGGACCGTGCCAAAAAGCTGGCTCATCAGCAACTCATCCGGATCCCCAGCGGGCAGGCGGATACAGCCGCCATCGTCATTGGCGAGAGTGTATTGCTGAAACAGCCCACGATCGAAGCCGTAAAGCAGTACGCTCTCACCCTCGAGGTATCGACCCGAAGGACAGTCGATCACCGTACCCATACCCTCGTGTCCGGAGCGACCCGGCTCCATGGGATAGGTCCCACCCAGACCGATCCATGCCGGCTTGTCGGTCCCGCAAATCGCCGTGCGCTGCAGCTGCACGAGCATGTTTCCCGGCGTTGCCTGGGGCATCGGCTCGTCCAGCAGTTCCCAACGACGAGGCGCGACAAGGCGTGCTGATTTCACTCTCTGTTACCTCCAGCTAAACGTGATACGTAAGGGACCAGGTCAACTCGGTATTGGGCGCCACCACCTGTTGCAGATAGGGCTCGAAGGACACGGTGCAGGCATTGCCCCAGATCGGCATCTCCGACATGGCGAAGTCACCGGTCACCATCATTTCTCCCCGCGTGGGGTGGCGCATGGTGGCCTCGATGTGGTGCCCCTGCACGCCATCAATCTGGATGAACTGGCCCTTGCCCCAGTCGTGTTCGGGGATGCGCTCGATGAAACCCTCGTCGTTGACGCGGAAGCCCGGGTTCTCCGGCAGGTTGACGTTACAGGAGAACCGGCAGCAGACGCCATCTTCCGGCCAGGGAAAGAACGGATGGGCGTACCACATCAACGGCAAAGGCGCAGATCCTGTGTTCTGCACGCGGGTTGAACTGGTGATCTCACGACCTGCCAGGGCAATCTCGCGGTGCAGATTCAGGGAGATGTCGCCGAACTGCTGCGTCGTCGACATACGGAGCCGTAGCTCCTCCTGGTCGGTGCGCCAGCGACAGCGTTCCAGGGCGGCCTTGTCGCGGCCGCGGCTGCCGTCGTCGGCGATGATGGCATTGCCAAAGACGATGCTGCACCCCTCGCTGGGATCCACCGTCAGGCGGAAGGCCTCGGGAATGCCCTGCCCATCGAACACGGGAGGCGGATCGACGGGATAGACCGGCCCGGAGAACAGTGGACCCAGGCGCGCGTCGTCGATCTGATACACGTAACAACCGGACACATAGCGCACTCCGAGGCGCGACGCGTCCTCCACCGGGTCCAGCAGCGTCAGGCTCAGTTCATCGTTGCCCAGTTGGAACAAGGTCGTCCTCCATTGCGGGGTTCGAATGGTAGCAGCCACATCTGCGGCATATGGTATCGCAGTCTGCATTGCCGGTCCATAGACAAGGCACGACACTTGTGCACGTGAGACGATTCGCCTGCATCCCATTTCTGCTTGTTGCCATGTGCGCGTTGGCAGCCGCCCAGCAACACCGGGGCGGCATGAGCCGCGCTGGCAGCGATCTGGACTCGGCCGACGTGATCGACTGGCGCCAACTGCGCCGCAGTGACTTTGTCGGTGAGCGACCACCCGGTGCCTTCGGTACCAGCCATGTGCGTCCCGTTGCCGTATCCTGTGCCTACGTCATCGTCGCGCCGGAGGCACGGATCTTTCCGGTCCCGGTGGCAGATGCCGAGGCGGATGTCGCCTTCCAGGCAAGAATTGAAGGTCTGGCCTTCCAGGCCCTGTTGTCCCGTTCCTGTTCCTGGTGGAATCCGGACAACACCGTGTCCCCCGCCTACGTCCTGCAGCACGAACAGATTCACTTCGATCTCTTCGAGACCACGGCGCGACGCCTCAATCGCGATGTGCCGGGTCTGTTGCACGTCATGGATGTGCGGGGGCCGACGGTGGATGCTGTTGTTGATATCGCCCAGAAATACGTGCAGACCGCCCTCTCCCGGGCCCTGAACAAGACAGGGGCGCTGAGCCAGAAATTCGATCTGGAGACCTCCTTCGGGATTCAGCCGCAGCGACAGAACGGCTGGCGCGTGCGCCTGGACCGCGACCTGAAGGAGTTGGAACCCTATGTCGTGCCAGGCCCTGCGGTACCGGCTGCGCCTGTTGAATGAGACATTCGCTGGCAGGCGGCGGCGACTTTCCCGCGGGACTCGAAGGGAGTGCCCCCCGCCCCGAGGATTGCGACTTATAGCGCCCTTCTTGACCTTCGGGGTGTCGAATCTACATTCTGTCGCAGAGCATGCCGTTCCCTCTCCGCAACCGGATCCAGAAGACATCCCATGCTGACCATCACTGAAGGTGCCCGCGAGAAAATCGTCGCGCTGATCGACAAGAGCCCCAACAGCGTCAAGGGGCTGCGCATCAGCGCCAGTTCCGTATCCCCTCTGAAGGTCGATTACCGCATGGCCTTTATCGCCGAGGGTCAGGAGAATGACGTCGACAATATCCTGCCCTTCGACGGCTTCAATGTCTTCGTGGACCCGGACAGCCAGGACCACGTGGACGAGGCGACCGTCGACCATGTCGAGGGCCTGATGGGTTCCGGTTTCAAGATCGAACGACCACGAACACTGCCAGATGGGGTCGATGGCGATCTCGTCAGCCGCGTACAGACCGTGCTCGAGGAAAAGATCAACCCCTCCGTCGCCGGTCACGGCGGCCGGGTCTCGCTCATCGATCTGCGCGACAGGACCGTGTTTCTGCAACTCGAAGGTGGCTGCCAGGGCTGCGGCATGGCTGATGTCACCCTCAAGCAGGGCATCGAGGTGATGATCAAGGAAGCCTGTCCCGAGATCGAAGCGATCTACGACGTCACCGACCACGCCAACGGCAAGAACCCGTACTACCAGGCGCCGGCCAGCTGACGCCTGGCGGTAGATTGCTGCCGTGATACCGACGCCGGGGCCCCAACAGGCTCCGGCGTTTCTCGTTGCCACCGGAGCACCATGACCACCCACATGCACACCGTCGAACAAGCTCTCGCCGCCGTGCTGGCGCGCGTCCGTCCCCTCGGTGCCGAACGGATTCCTCTGACCGCTGCGGGCGGTCGCCTGCTGGCGGCTGACCTGGTGGCACCCTTCGACAACCCGCCCCATGACAACTCTTCCATGGATGGCTTCGCCGTGCGCTTCGCCGATGTCGTTGGCGCTACGCCTGCCGTGCCGGTGACCCTGCAGGTGATCGAGGACATCCCTGCCGGCAAGATGCCACAGCAGACCCTCCGTGCCGGGCAGGCGAGTCGCATCATGACGGGCGCCCTGCTGCCGGATGGGGCGGACACCGTGATCCGCTCGGAAGACACGCAGGATCACGGCGATCGGGTCGACATCCTCGAACCGGAAGAGGCAGCCGGCGAGAATGTCCGCTACCGCGGCGAGGACATGCAAGCGGGCGCCGCCCTCATGACGGCCGGCACCGTTCTGGGTGCCGGTGAAATCGGCGTACTGGCTGCCGTGCAGCGGGCCTACGTCGTTGTCGGTCGACGGCCAACGGTGGCGATTCTGGCATCGGGCGATGAACTGGTCGAAATCGGTGACCTTCGTGGTCCAGGGCAGATCGTCAACAGCAACTCGCCGGCTCTTGGCGCCATCGCCCGCGCCTGTGGTGCTGACCCGGTGTTGTTGCCCACCGCCGCCGACGACGAAACAGCGATCCGCGACTCGATCGAGGCCGCCATGGGCTGCGACTTCATCGTCTCCTCCGGGGGTGTCAGTGTCGGCAACTACGATTATGTGAAGAAAGTCCTCACGGATCTGGGCGCCGAAGAGGTGCTCTGGCGAGTGGCCATGAAACCGGGCAAGCCGCTCTACTTCTGCCTGCTGCAGGGCACCCCCTACTTCGGCCTGCCCGGCAACCCGGTCTCCAGCCTGGTGTCGTTTCTGCAGTTCGTCCGCCCCGCCATCCGCAAGGTCAGCGGTTATCCCGAGGCGACCTGGGCTCTGCCGCAAAGCACGGCGCGCATCGAGCACGATCTGGTCAATGATGACGACCGCCGCAACTACCTGCGCGCCCGCTTGCGCCTCAACAACGAGGGTTGTCTGACGGCCAGCACCCGGCACAGCGCCCAGGGATCACACATGATGACGTCCATGCTCGGTGCCAACGGTTTTGTCGTGCTCGAGCCGGAACGGGCTGTCGCCGCCGGGGACCTGGTGGCAGTGCAGATCTTCGACGACGTGCACTGAGTTCCGGACGAGATACGCCCCTCTAGTGATACCCTGTGAGGGTCATCTCGTCACTGGCGATCTTGCCACGATGCAGCCAGTGGATGACGCCGGAGTAGATCGCCACCAACAGCATTGCCAGGACCCACCAGCGGATGCCCAAGTGCAGGGAGTACGCTGGCGCCGCCGTAGTGAACAGGGTAAGGGACGGATGCACCGTGTTCGTACTCGGCAGCACGACCGGATACATACCCACAACGGCGGCGACAAACATGCCGGCAATGAACAGGCTTGAAGCAACGAAGGCGCCGACTTCGTTGCGGCGCACGAGGAACAGCAGATTCGCCAGCAGTGCCGTCAGCCCCAGCAATGGGATCAGAGCCAGCCGCAGATCCCCGCTGAAGCGGGCGTGGATGCCCTCATTCACGTACGCCACGGCAAACAACGAGCCAACCATCAGAGGCACCAGCAACACCGTCATCTTCAGGTTGAAGCGCCGCACGACGTGGGTGAACTGGCTGTCAATCTTCAGGATGATCCAGTTGCCGCCGTGCATGGCCAGTGTCAACACGGTGAGGACCCCCACCAGCAGACTGAACCAGTCGATGATCCCCGGGTTTTCGGGGCGGATAAATTCCGTCCACAGAGGCGAGAAGAAGAACACCGGCTCGTAGAGCGAGACGCCGGACTCGACGCCGCCAAGATTGACCCCGCGCAGGATGTTGCCGAGGGCGATACCGAAAATCAGCGCCAGCAGCAGGCTGCAGACACCGAAGGCCCCGTCCCAGAATCTGTGCCAGAGATCATTGTCGAGCTGGTGCCGCAGCTCGATGCTCATGCCGCGGCCGATGAACAGCCAGAGAACCAGCATGAGGGGCAGGTAGAAGCCACTGAAAATCGACGCGTAGAGGGTGGGAAAAGCCATGAACAGCACCCCGCCGGCGGC
>CALFPI010000295.1 GCA_937919035.1 uncultured Gemmatimonadaceae bacterium | reverse complement strand
GGGTGGAGGCGAGCAATTACTTTCCGGCGCGCAGGAGCACAAAAGACGCACTGGGCGAGTACTTTGCCGCCAACCCGCGCTATCGGCAGGCGTACGATCTGCTGGAGTACAGCATGGCCGAACCAGCTGTTGCCGGTTACGAAGCGGTGCGGCGCATGATCTCCCAGACCGTTGTCAAAGTGATCCAGGGGGGTGACGTATCGACCAATCTGAAACGTCTGCAACGTGAGGCCAACGCGACGATGGAATCCGACTGAAACTGTGACGATCTTGGGCGAACGTTTACCGGGAGGACAGGGAACATGGATGTGAGAATCGAATCTGACAGCATGGGGGACATTCAGGTCCCCACAGATCGGTACTGGGGCGCACAGACACAACGCTCGCTACAGAATTTCCGCATCGGTACAGATCACTTTTCGCGTGAAATGATCCGCGCTCTGGGCGTTGTGAAAAAGGCCTCTGCCCTGGCCAACAAAGAACTGGGCACGCTGGATTCCGCCATCGCGGATCTCATTGTTGCGGCGGCGACCGAAGTCATCGAAGGCAACTTCGACGCGCATTTCCCGCTGGTGATCTGGCAGACGGGGTCCGGCACGCAATCGAACATGAACGCCAACGAGGTGATCTCCAACCGTGCCATCGAGCAGGCCGGTGGCAGCATGGGCTCGAAAGATCCGGTACACCCCAATGACCACGTGAACCGTGGCCAATCATCCAATGACGCGTTTCCCACGGCCATGCATATCGCCGCCGCCGATGCCATCGAGAATCAGCTGCTGGCATCCCTCGGCGAGCTGCACGCAACGCTGGCAGGAAAAGCCAAAGCCTTCGATGACATCATCAAGATCGGGCGTACCCATCTGCAGGACGCCACGCCACTGACACTGGGCCAGGAGTTGTCGGGACATGTGCACCAGTTGTCCGAGGGCATGCGCCGGGCGCGGGCCGCGCTGGGCCCCCTCTACAAGCTGGCCCTTGGTGGCACCGCTGTTGGCACCGGGCTCAACACCCACAGGGATTTCGCTGTTACGGTTGCCAGGCACATCGCGCAGATCACCGGCCAGCCATTCGAGACGGCGCCCAACAAGTTCGAGGCGCTGGCCGCACATGATGCCATCGTCGAAGCCTCGGGACACCTGCGCACGATTGCCGTATCGTTGATGAAAATTGCCAACGACGTTCGCTGGCTCGCATCCGGCCCACGCTGCGGCATCGGCGAAATCCGTATTCCCGAAAACGAGCCGGGGTCGTCGATCATGCCCGGCAAAGTGAATCCGACGCAATCCGAGGCGCTGACCATGGTATGTGTCCAGGTCATGGGCAATGACGCCGCTGTTGGATTCGCCGGTTCGCAGGGCAACTTCGAACTCAACGTGTTCAAGCCCGTCATGATTCACAACCTGCTGCACTCCGCCCGTCTGCTCACCGACGCCGTGCGGTCGTTCAACGAAAACTGCGCTGTCGGTATCGAGCCAAATCGAGAACGGATCGAGCAGTTGATGCGTCAGTCGCTGATGCTGGTGACGGCACTGAATCCGCACATTGGGTATGACAACGCTGCCAAGGTCGCCAAGAAGGCCTACGCCGATGGCACGACGTTGGCGGAGGCGGCGATTGCGCTGGGTCTGTTACAGGAGGGTGAGTTCGAACAAAAGGTAGATCCGGCGAAGATGGTACACCCGAGTTGAGCGCTTCCCCTTCTGCGCCAGGCGTGCCACAAGGTCCTGTGGAGATCGCCTGATGGCAGCTCCAGGGCGGCGACCTAACGTTGTTGTTTTCTTCACCGATCAGCAGCGCTGGGACACCACCGGGTTACACGGCAATCCCATGGAACTGACGCCGAATCTGGATCGGATGGGGCGTAGCAATACACACGTGGCGCACTCCTTCACCTGCCAGCCCGTGTGTGGCCCGGCGCGGTCCTGCCTGCAGACCGGGTTGTACGCAACAACGACAGGCTGTTACCGCAACTCCATTCCGTTGCCCGACGACGCTCGTACTCTGGCCCACTGTTTCCGTGATGCCGGCTATGACACCGGATACATCGGCAAGTGGCATCTCCATGACAGGGACACGAAAGGGCCCGTACCAGCTAACAAACGTTTCGGTTACGACCACTGGCTCGCATCAAATGTTCTAGAGTTTACCTCGGACGCGTACAGCACCGTGATGTATGACAGGGATGACAACGAGGTGAAATTGCCGGGCTACCGCGTTGATGCGGTGACCGACGCTGCCATCCGTTACATTGATTCCCACCAGCAGGAGCCGTTTTACCTGTTTGTGTCGTACATCGAGCCGCATCACCAGAATCACATCGACGACTACCCACCACCGGATGGCTATCGTCAACGCTATACGGGTGGCTGGACCCCGCCGGATCTGGCCGCGCTGGGCGGCTCGGCCCAGCAGCATCTGGGTGGCTACTATGGCATGGTGAAGCGCCTGGACGAGGCCTACGGCCGGGTGCACGATGCGTTGAAGAGTCTGGCACTGGATCAGGATACCATTGTTCTGTTCACCTCCGATCACGGCTGCCATTTCAAGACACGCAACAGCGAGTACAAGCGATCGTGCCACGACAGTTCCATCCGTGTTCCGACTGTGTTCAGCGGACCAGGATTCAGTGGGGGTGGCCAAATCCAGGAGCTTGTGAGCCTCATCGATCTGCCACCGACATTGTTGGATGCTGCCGGTCTCGACGTCCCAGAACCCATGCAGGGCCACTCCATCATGCCGTTGCTACGTGGTCAGGGACGGGCCGGTGATCGAGACTGGCCCGAGGAGGTTTTCGTACAGATCAGTGAAGCGCAGACCGGACGCGCCGTGCGCACACACAGATGGAAGTACGGTGTCGATGCGCCGGATGTGCGGGACGCCTGGGCGCCGAGTTTCAACGAACAGTATCTCTACGATCTGCAGGCTGATCCGTACGAACTGACCAACCTGATTGGCGCCGAGTCGCACCGGCCGGTAGCTGAACACATGCGTCAGCGCCTGCTGCGTCGAATGGCTGAGGCTGGTGAAGCAGTACCAGAGATCATCGCCGCGGATGTAACGTCCGTCGGTCAGCGTCGTGTCGACGCCAGCGAAGTACATCAATAGGGAGCCACATCCGTCTATGGCCGAACAACTCCAAGTCGACCTGGCAGTGATCGGTGCCGGTCCAGCAGGGCAGAAGGGCGCCATTCAAGGTGCCAAGGCCAACAAGCAGGTTGTCGTCATCGACCGCCTTGGCTTGCTTGGCGGCGCCTGTCTGAACCAGGGCACCGTACCGTCCAAGACGTTGCGCTCCGCCATCCTCGATATGACGGGCTTCATCCAGTCGGCCTACCACGGCAAGCAAATGCGCGGGCCGAAAGAGATCTCCGTCGACGACCTGCGGTCCTTCATGGAAAAGGTCATCGCCGCCGAAAATCAGGTTCTGGCCGAGGAGTGTGCCAACAATGGCATCCACACAGCCTTTGGCTCGGCACGCTTCACCGGCCCCAATACCGTGGAGGTCGTTGATGCAGATGGGTGTGTGAGCCATGTGATCACAGCCGGGAATTTCCTCATTGCCACCGGTTCGAGCCCTCGTCATCCACTGGCCCTGCCACCGGACTCGGACGACATCTTCGTCGACTCCGATTTTATCTTCCGTATGAACAAGATTCCCGAATCCCTCATCGTGCTCGGCGGCGGCATCATCGGCTGCGAGTACGCCACCATGTTCGCCGCACTCGGTGTCAAGGTGACCCTCGTCGATCGCCGCGACGACCTGCTGCGCATGCTGGATGGGGAGATCCAGAAATCATTCGAAGAGTATATCTCGCACATCGATAACCTCGAGGTCCGTCTCGGTCTGGCCATCGACCAACTGACGCGCTCTGCAGATGGCACAGGCGCGGAGATTATGCTCAAGGATGGCAAGGGCAAACTAGCAGCGGAGTGCGTGTTCTACTCGATGGGACGGGTCGCCAACGTCGAGAGCCTGCAGCTGGACAAGGCCGGAGTGGAACTGGATGAACTGGGCAATATCAAGGTGAACCCCTTGTTCCAGACTAGCACCGGACACATCTACGCCGCCGGCGATGTCATTGGGGCGCCGGCCCTGGCGTCGACCTCAGTGGAACAGGGCCGACTGGCCGTGCGCAACATGTTTCTGCTGCGCAGCCATCACTTCCCTGAGTTTTTCCCGTACGGAATCTACACGATACCGGAGATCTCGAGCGTTGGACCGACCGAAGAAGAGCTGCAGAAAAAGGGGGTGCATTACGAAGTCGGCCGGGCCCGTTACTCTGAAATTGCCCGGGGTCCGATCGCCGGAGATACACAAGGGCTCATCAAGTTGCTGTTCCACGCCGAGACCCGGGAGGTGCTGGGTGTACACATCATCGGCACCCATGCTACAGAACTGATTTCCCTCGGGCAGATGGCACTCAGCTTCCGCGTGCAGATCGACTACTTCGTCGATACCATCTTCAACTATCCCACATTTGCCGAAGGATACCGAATCGCCGCGCTCAACGGCCTCAACAAGCTGTCGAGGGACGATGCCTGAATAACGCGATCCGGGCAATAACGCGATCCGGGCGCTTGAGCTGTCGGTGCCCGTGATGGACGCCGACAGCCCTTGCTCGTGACGCTCAGACGCCGAGCAGCCGGGCTCGAAAATGATTGACGAGATCGACCTCGCTCATGCACTGCGGACAACGCAGCAGTGGAATCTTGCGGGCGTCGATAAACGTGCAGCCGGTGTGTTCGGCAACACGCTTGACGTCGTCCACCTCTCCGTCCGCCTCTTCTCTGGCGTCCACAGCCTGCCAGTCTACGGCTCGACTCACCGCTTCGCCGTAGACTTTGTCCTTTGGAACGTAAATCTTGAAATGCTCGCCGCAGTTGCAGCGATAGGATAAACCCAGGGCCACGCCTGTCTCTCCTCGCCTGAAGGCAGGGGGGATGGAAGCGTGGGGATAGGCACCAGAGGGTGCCTGGCGCCGACCTGGAGACATCGGCTGGGGTGACGGCGGGAGAGCCCGATGACGCCAAGGGCTGAAAGATAGCACCACCCGCGAAATCTGTGAATCAAAATTTTAGGTAGACATTGCATCCGCCTATTGCACAACAAGATAAGGCGGTCTTTGGCGTCGTGAAACAGAGCTACAGCCACTGCCGCCGCAGGTGATGCGGGCACAACTGGGTCGGCTTGGTTATGTTCCAGTTGCCCCTGATTTCGGGCAGAAAGTAGAGCCTGTGGTCACACTGGACCGTGAATCGTTTGTCGGCCCCTGGGCGGGTCTTCCGGTAGCCTGGTCGGACGAGGATACGTTCGACGAAGAGACCTTCCGCCGAGACGTCGCGCGTTGTTGTGAAGTGGGAATACCCGGCGTCTACAGCGGTGGCTCCTCCGGCGAGTTCTACGCCATGGAGCTGGACGAGTTCCGCCAGGTCACACGAGCGCTGGTCGATACTTGTCACACCCACGACAAACCCGCTATGGTCGGTTGCACATCGACCTATACCGGTGGCGCCGTGCTGCGCGCCCGCTGGGCCGCCGAAATCGGGGCCGACGCCATTCAGGTCGCTCTGCCTTTCTGGATGGAGGTCGCAGACGAAGAGGTTGTACCGTTCTTCCGGGCTGTATCGCGGGCTGCCGATGGGCGACCCTTGTCGATATACGACACGAAACGAGCCAAAAAAGCCCTGACCCTGGCGCAACACCATGCGATCATGGAGGCCATACCGAATTACGTGATGGTCAAGTCGAATGCCGGAACTCTTGGCACCACAGTCGACGGCTGCCAGGCGTTGTCGACATTCGTCAACGTCTTTGTCTCCGAACACAGCTGGGCCGAGCTGGGGCCACATGGGGCTCGCGGGTGTTGCAGCGCGATGGTGTATTGGAATCCACGCGAGGTACTGGAGCTTTGGCGCAAGCTGAGCGACGCCGACTGGCAGGCACTGCGGACGAACGCGCCCCGATTGCAGGCTCTGAGCGAGTTTCTCGCGGTCAACTTTGGTGTGCGTGGCTTCACGGACACGGCGTACGATCGCATGGGTGGGCGCGCCGCCGGCTTCCTGAAAACGAGTCTGCGCAGCCGCGCTCCCTATGTGTCGGCGTCGCGCGACGACGTCGAGCGTCTGCGCCACTGGTACGAAGAACACTATCCTGAAATGCTGCAGTTGTAGGAAGAGATCAACCATGAAGACAGTCAAGTTCGGCGGCAGTTCGCTGGCCTCCGCCGAGCAGGTCCGCAAGGTCTGCGACATCATCACCACCGATACGGCTCGCCGACTCGTTGTGGTCAGCGCACCGGGCAAACGGACCGACAGCGATACCAAGGTGACGGATCTGCTGATTGCTGCGGCCGAAGCAGGATTGACGCATCGAGACGGCAGCCGTGAGTTGCAGCGGGTGGTGGAGCGTTTCGCCGACATCGCTACCGGCCTGGGTATGGCCGATGAATCCGTAGACCCCATCCGTGCCGATCTGCAGCAGCGCCTGGACGCCGATGTCAGCGACAAGGGCCTCTACATGGATACCATGAAAGCTGCTGGCGAAGCCAACAGCGCCCGTCTTGTGGCTGACTACCTGCGCAGTCAGGGTGTTGATGCCCACTGTATCGACCCCGCCGAGGCAGGCATGATCCTCTCGGATGAACCGGGGAACGCGCGTGTGTTGCGCCAGGCGTACGGACGTCTGCGCAGCCTCCGGGAGCGGCCCGGCATCAGCATCTTCCCAGGCTTTTTCGGTTACAGCGAGAGCGGTCGCCTGGTAACATTTCCGCGCGGCGGCTCCGACATCACGGGTGCGATTCTCGCCGCGGCGGTGGACGCCGAACTGTACGAGAACTTCACCGATGTTGACTCCGTCTTTGTCGCCAACCCGAAGCTTATCGACAATCCCCGAGCCGTCGCTGAAATCACCTATCGGGAGATGCGCGAGTTGTCGTATGCAGGGTTCTCCGTGTTTCACGATGAAGCGCTCGAGCCGGTGTTTCACGCAGGCATACCGGTGGCTGTGAAGAACACGAACAATCCTGCCGCACCAGGTACGCGCATCGTTCTCGAACGTCGTGTCGGCGATGTCCCCGTCGTCGGTATCGCCGGAACCGGCGGGTTCTGCAGCATCTACGTATCACGCTACCTGATGAATCGGGAGGTCGGCTTTGGCCGGCGTCTGCTGCAGCTGTTCGAAGATGAAGCGATACCCTTTGAGCACACGCCATCCGGGATCGACAACATCTCCGTCATCGTACGCGAAGATATCTTCGACCACGCAACCGAGGAACGCGTGCTTCGCCGCATCCGCACCGAACTGGCAGCAGATGAGGTCTCTGTGCAACGAGGCCTGGCGCTGGTCATGGTTGTCGGCGAAGGCATGCGCCACACCGTCGGACTGGCGGCACGGGCGACAGCCGCTTTTGCTCGGGCCCGGGTGAATCTGGAAATGATCAACCAGGGGTCCTCCGAAGTCAGCATGATGTTTGGCGTCAACGACCACGAAGTCGATGCCGCAGTGATGGCCCTCTACGCCG
>CALFPI010000294.1 GCA_937919035.1 uncultured Gemmatimonadaceae bacterium | reverse complement strand
CGTGCCGCCACCGACGAGGGCGATGGGCCGGTGGCCGGCGCGCTGGAAGCGGGTGAGGATCAGCAGGCTCGCCAGGTTGCCCACGGTGAGGCTGTCCGCCGTAGGATCGAAACCGCAGTAGAGGGTGATCGGTCCGCGGGCGAGTCGTTCGGCGAGGCCGTCGGCATCGGTGACCTGGTACAGTTGGCCGCGAAAGGCAAGTTCTTCGAGCAGGGTCATTGGTGGTTTCTCGGCGGTCATAGTCATTTATCTGGGAGACCTATCTGGCATGAAAAAACCCCCGGGGATGAACGTCGGTGAGGTTGACCTCGAACGTCCGTACTCGGGGGCGGGCTTTGGGCAACGCGGTCGCTGGACCGACTGGCACGCTAGGGCAGACGCACTCCGGTAAGGACGGGGAGGATGTCGACGTAGCGTCGGTATCGGCGGTGATCGCGAAGCATGCGTGGCAATATACCAGCAGTCTGGCGGAGACGTCAAACAGGGATCTGGCCCGGCGAGTCCCTGTGAGCCTAGCTAAGGCGGTTGTGGCAGCGGCAACATCATGCCGCCTCGGTGAGCCGCTGCCGGGAACGCAGTTGGCGCTTGTAGGGGGTCTGGATTCCGTGCTGTCGGCACAGACGGCTGAAGGCCTGCACAGTGATGCCGAGGGCGCAGCTCGCTTCCTTGTTGCTGCGATATATGCGGGCGACGCGCTCGATCTGCTCGAGTGGGGTCTTGCGCATGGTGGCTCTCCTCTCCCTGTGGCGGGCGAAGGCTGCGTGAAATTGCCAGAACGCAAAACGCCCACCTCACCTTAGGCCGGTCCAGGGCGGGAATGCCCCCGGGGCAGCGGGTGAGGCGGGCGTCTTGGGGAGTTCTGTAACTCCCGGACTGGTTGACGTTCCGCTCGGGTGGAATCGTATAGTTTTGTTTACAGGCCAGTCGTAGAGGTAACACAACGGCGTCCCCTCGTACCATGTCAAGGGATTTTCCCACAGGGGTGGCTCTGGACTATCTTGCACCGTGACAACAACGACAACCAACTCAGGAGGCCCCCTATGCCCATTCCGACACGCACACTTGGTAAAACCGGAGCGACTGTATCGGCCCTCGGTCTGGGCGGGGTCTGTTGGAACCTGCTGGATGATGATGCTGAAGCCATCAGGATCGTGCACCGCGCCATCGATCTTGGGATCACCTATCTGGATACGGCTTCGGGATACAAAGATTGTGAGCGCAAGCTCGGCCTGGCACTGAAGGAGCGTGATCGAGACAGCCTGTTCGTGACGGCCAAGTGCATCAAGCGCTCAGGCGACGACGTGAAACAGGAGATCGCCAGGACCTTTGCCGATCTGGGTGTCGAGAGGATCGATCTCATGCAACTGCATGCCATCGACCAGCAGGAGGGGCTGCTCACCGACACGCTGAAGGCCGATGGCGCCTTGCGCGTCATCGAAGAGTATCAGAAGGCGGGCAAGATCCGCTTTGTCGGACTGACGGGGCACACCTTCCCGGCCAACTTCGTACAGATGATCGGCGAGTACGACTTCGACACGGTGCTCAATCCCATGGGCGCTCCCAACCGTGTGTGGAACGATTTCTCCACGACGACGATACCTGCTGCTCGCGGCAAGGGCATGGGCATTATCGGCATGAAGGTGATGGCGTATGGGCAGATCCCGGCAGAGCATCGCGGCTTGTTCCTGCACTACTCCATGGGTCTGGATATCGATGTGGCCATCGTCGGCATGGATACCATCGAACAGGTGGAAGAGAACGTGCGTCTGGCGGAGGCCTTCGCGCCGCTGTCCAGTGAGCAGGAGCGCTTGCTGTTTGATGAGGCGATGAAGGTTGCTGCCGGCGACAAGAAGAAGCTGTTCTGGCTGCCCGAGGTGCGGGCGGCGGGGTAACTCAAATAACCCACACGTCTGGCAACGCGAAGGGAGAGTCCATGCAGGTGCAGGGCGAGAGCCTGGTGCTGGCACTGAATGCGCCGGCTACGTTGTGCTTCGACCGTGTCATCGAGGGCAGCCTGGTGGTCCGCAGTACGTACCTGGCGGACCGGGAAGACAGTATTGTCTACCAGGAAGGCACCGATTACGTCGTCGACTATGCGCAGGGCACCATGGCCCGCACGCAGACCTCGACGCTACCGGATTTCGCCAGCAACGCTCTCTATGGCCTGAAAGACTTCGACCACACGCAGTTCCCCGAATGCAGCAACCATCCCTTTTTCGTCTGGGTCGACTACACAACGGCGAATGGCAGCCCCTGGGCTCTGCCCAACGATCAGGCTCTCGCTCTCGCCAGCACTCGTGCACGACTCGAGGCGGGCGGGCCCTTCCGTATCGTCTCCTATGGCGACAGCATCACCGCCGGTGGCGAGGCGTCGACCCCCGAGCGGCGCTTCCAGGCGATGTTCGGCACGTATCTGCAAGACCAGTTTCCCCGGGCAGAGATCGAGGTCGAGGATGCCTCCATTTCCGGCTACGCCTCGGCGCAGGGCATTGAGTGGTGGGACAAGTACATCGGTACGACCAACCCGGACCTGGTGCTGATGGGCTGGGGCATGAACGACCACAACGTGGGCAACACCGAGCCGGAACAATTCCATGAAAATCTGGTGACTCTCGTCGGCATGATCCGCGAGCGCAAGGCTGCCGAAGTGATACTTTTTTCGGCCTTCCCACCCAACGACGATTGGCACTATGGCACGCACCGCATGGGCCTCTATGCTGAAGCCACCCAACAGGCCGCCGCCGACACCGCGTGTGCCTATGTCGACGTCTGGAGCACCTGGCAGATGGTGCTCCGGCGCAAAGACCAATCCTCGCTGCTGGGTAACAACATCAATCACCCGAACGATTTTGGTCACTGGCTCTACGAACAGGCCTTCGAAGCGATGCGCTTCTAGGCCCATGGAATGGGGCATGGCTGATACTGACGGAGAGACTCACATGGAAAAACGAGAATACGGCAATACCGGCGAACAGCTGTCCATGATCGGCTTCGGCGGCATCCTGGTGAGCAAGGTGGACGCATCCGAGGCGAGTTCGCTTGTGGCCGAGGCGGTCGATCATGGCATCAACTATTTCGATGTAGCGCCCACGTATGGCAACGCACAACAGATGCTTGGGCCGGCGTTGGCACCGTATCGGGACGACGTGTTCCTCGCCTGCAAGACGACACAGCGCACCGCCGCGGGTGCGCGGCGCGAACTGGAAGAATCGCTGCAGTGGATGCAGACCGACCACTTCGATCTATACCAGATGCACGCCGTCAATACGAATGAAGACTTTGACACAGTTGTTGGCCCCGGTGGTGCACTGGAGGTGTTCCTCGAGGCGAAGGCAAAGGGACAGACGCGCTACATCGGTTTTTCATCCCATTCGGCCGAGACCGCGCTGCGCCTGATCGAAGCCGTTGGTTTTGATTCGGTGCTGTTTCCTGTCAGTTGGTCGACCTGGCTCGGCGCCGGGTTTGGGCCACAGGTCGTGGCTGCCGCGCAGGCCCGGGGCATGGGCCGACTGGCCCTCAAGGGTATGGCCTACGGCAAACTGCAGGAGGGCGCCGAGAAGAAGTGGTCGAAGTGCTGGTACCAGCCGATCGAAGATCCGGCGCTGGCGGAACTGGCTCTGCGCTTCACGCTGTCGCAACCGATCACGGCAGCATTGCCCCCGGGGGAGCCGCACTTCTTCCGTATGGCCCTCGACATCGCCAAGCGTTTCACGCCGGTGACGGCGGCGGAGGTCGCTGAGTTGCAGCGATTGGCCGCGCAGAGCACGCCATTGTTTGAACTGGCGGCGTAAGCCCCGGGGTTTGAGCCCGCGGAACTATGGCACGATGTCGGGGTGCGCCACCGCGCGGTCGACGGGCTGTTGGGCGAGCCAGTCCAGCAGGCCCGCAAGGACTTTTCCGGCAATGGCCTGCTGTCCCGCCTCTGAGGCGAGAAACTCCTCGTCCTCGGCGTGGGTCATGAAGGCCTGTTCCACGAGCACTGCCGGCACCGAGGACATCCGCGTCGGCCGGTAGTTGAAGGACCCCACGGTGCCGAACTCACCGAAACCCAGTTCCAGCATGTGGCCGTAGATGTGTGACGCCAGGGGGGCCCAGAACGGGTCGTGATAGAAGGCGCTGGTGCCGCCGGCGCGCAGAAAGCCCCCGCCGGCAGCGTTGGCGTGAATGCTGATGAAGACATGCGCGCCCGACGCCCGCACGGAGTCGCGGCGCGCCATGTAGGGCACACCATCCATCCCGTCGCGCAGTTGCACAACTTCGGCGCCGGCAGCGCGGCACAGATCACCGAGGGCTCGTGCCGTCGCCAGGTTCACATCACGTTCCAGCATCCCCGAAAGACCGATCGCACCTGTGCTGCTGCCACCGTGGCCGGCTTCGATGGCGACTTTCAGTCCCTGCAGCGGCTGCGTGCCGTCCTCGCCAAGGACCGGCGGGTGGCGCAGGGTGACAACGAGGGCACCACCCTCAGGTCGCACGTCATATCCCCAGATGCGATCCGTTGTCAGGTGGATGGCTGCCTCATACGTCTCGGCATCCACCTGCCGCCAGGTAATCTTGTCGACGAAGCGCAGGCCCGAGCGATGGGCGATCCAGGTGCTGCTGGTCTGCACGCCGTGCAGTGTGATGAGGATGCGGCGGCCGTCGGGGTCGGAGTGTACGACGTAGGGCACCGGCTCCGGACGGGGCAGACGGATCACATCGGTGCTGTCCGTTGCCGAAGCGCTCATGGTGGTAATGTGGTAGCGGGGTGTTACGGTGCCCTCAGGGGCTGCATCAACGTAGCGCTCGTGGATGTAGCCTTCGCTCTCAGGTCCCAGGCGAAGGCGATGCTGGTGACCGAAGCGACCGCTCGTCTGCAGCACGACGCCCTCGGGATACTCTGCCAGGTACGGTCCCCCAAGACGCACGGCACCGAGACTGAAGGACACATAGGACTCCGGTGCCGAGGTGATCACGAGAGGGAAGTCATGCGCCTGGCGAACTTCGATGGGTGCCGGCATTCGGTACTTGATCTGGCTGCCACCTTCGATCTCGTGCAGGCGGAACTCCACCCAGTAGCGTCGACCAGCCTGCAGGCGCGCGAGTTGCAGATCGGCCTGATACGTGGCGTGATGCTCGCTGTCGATGCGCTGGCAGGGGATCTCGAGTCCACCGGGTCGAATGCGTGCCGTCGCTCGCTGGCCCGGAGAGCCACGGAAGGACAGGCGCACCACGTCGGTTGGCAGCAGCACCAAGGTGTCGGTGGGGGTGACGGATTTCTCGTCGATCCACAACGGCAGGGGCGCCCGAGGCGGTTCCACGCGGCGCTCGAACTGTTGTTCATAGACGGCCAGTCCACCACCGTCGGGCCAGCGTGCCTCCAGCCGCACCCGGTTGGGACCCTCAGCGAGGGCGACACTGTCGAAGAACACGCCCGTGGCGTAGAGCTTGGCATCGATGTCGTTGATCGACGCCCGGGCGGCGGCATCCGTGCGACCGAGGAATTCAAAGACATCTCTGGTTGTCGCCGTTGCTGGTGCAGCACGCAGTTCAACCCACGGCGCAGGGCGCGTCAGCGAGCCATCCGCGCCGACGGCGAAGCGGTACGGAGGCTGCCAGAAGCGTGTCTCCAGTGCCAGGCTGTCACCAGCAACAACGAGACGCAGCGTGTCGGGCCGCGCTGCAAAGAACATCGCCACACGCCCGGAGGCATCCGTCGTCGCTTCATGGACTGCGGAATCGACCTGGACCTCGACCTGGTGGTCGGCAGCCTGCGGCAACCAGTCCGACAGATCGAGCGCCACCACCTGAGACGGTTCGGCGCGCCAGGAAGCGTGGTCAGGTGAGAGCAGATCCGCAACAGGTTGCAGCACCGGCGCCAGATCCAGGTCCTGGCCGGACACCACCAGGTACGGTTTGACGAGCAGTGCTTCGGCGGCGACACCGAGATCGGGTGGGCTGAGACACAAGCCATCGATGTCATAGTGTGTCGCCAGGTGCCTGGCCAGGGCCTTCCAGCGAACCCGTGCAGCGGCGGTCGACTCATTGGGGGCGATGGTCAGTGACAGGCTTGGGTGCACCAGCAACCCGTGATCATGTCCGATGTCTATCGCCACAGCCAGAGGGTCGAAACCCGTCACGAATGCAACTCTTGCCGCCGCATCGAGTTGCACCAGCAGGACACGCGTGGTGGTGGAGGCGTCGGTGACGAAGCGCTCAATATGGATGGTCGCGCTATCGGCGCTGGCATGGGCCCAGCTTGCCGACTGCAGCCACAGGGCCGCGCTTCCGGGGGCTGGCTCCATCGCGGGTTGTCGTGGTGGCCCGCAGGATGTGGCGGCGATGAGCAGCAGCAGAGACACACGGATCATGGGTGGCATAGAGTTCCGATGCGGATGGTGAACGGGAGCCGCCAATGTACGGCATGCGCACGTTCGAATCATGCCGTACATTATGCGGCCATCCCATAGCGGGCGATTAGCTCAGTTGGTCAGAGCACCTGCTTTACACGCAGGGGGTCACTGGTTCGAGCCCAGTATCGCCCACCATCAAAAAAAGGCCCTCAGCGCTGACGTGCGGGGGCTCTTTTTGTACTTGGTCTCCACGTAATCTCACTAGTGCGTGCTCTCACCAGTGGCGCCCTGCGGGCGCGTCACAGGTGCCACGTCTGCCTGCGGCAGCCGCGGTCCCTCCGGGTGCGAGCCCAGTATCGCCCGCCATCAGAGAAGGCCCTCCGAGCAACAGATCGGAGGGCCTTCTTTGATGGTCAGTCTGGCACGGGTACGCGGTGATGCGCTGTCCGGCTAGAGGTGCGCGATCGGATCAGGAATGCCGTCCGAGTCACCACAGTCCGCCGAGCCGTCACTGTTCAGTGCATTGAGCAGCAGCAGACCGGCCACATGGGGCGCCGCCATGCTGGTGCCACTGAAGGTTGTCGTGCCACCACCCATCTTTGTCGACAACACGCCGACGCCAGGAGCAGCAACATCGACGGGGCTGCCAACACCGAGGTCACCATAGTTACTGAAGGATGCCAGGCAGTCGTTCGTACCAATGGCTGACACTGTGTAGATGTTGGGGTGGTTGGCGCTGGCCGGTGACCGAGTCGAGGCAAGTGTCGACTCGTTGCCGGCGGCCAGCGCGAAACGCACGCCGCTGGCGGCAGCGGCAATCACCGCGTCGTTGAGGCTCTGAGAGAAGCCTCCGCCGAGGCTCATGTTGGCCACATCCCCAGGCCCTGCGTTGCCCGCCACGTAGTCGATGCCGGCAAGTACGCCTGAGGTCGTACCCGAGCCGCTGTTGTCAAGAACGCGGACCGCCACCAGGGTTGCACCAGCGGCGACGCCGATGACGTCGATGTCGTTGTTGATGGCGCCGATGGTGCCGGCCACGTGTGTGCCGTGCCCATGCCCATCTTCACCCACAGATCTTTTGCCGCGCGCGAAGTTGGCGCTTCTGCCGACGTCGACGTTCAGGTCGGCATGATTGAAGTCGATGCCGGTGTCGATGACCCAGGCCGTGCGGCCGCTGCCATCACTGGAGCCGCCGACG